>JAISDE010000198.1 GCA_031265035.1 Peptococcaceae bacterium
TTTTGTGACATCTGAAACTTGTCAGGCAAGAGGAGGGAATTTTACTTGGAAGACCCGTTAATATGGCGATTATTACTCTTGGCCGTATTGATTTTGATCAACGCGTTTTTTTCTATGAGTGAGATCGCGATTATTTCGGTGAATGACAACAAAATCCGCCATATGGCGGATGAGGGGGATGCTAAGGCAAAAATTTTGCTGTCGCTGGTGGAGCGGCCGGGACAATTTCTTTCCACCATCCAAATTTGCGTTACCCTGGCCGGCTTTTTGGCCAGCGCCTTTGCCGCCAGCAGCTTTTCCGCCCGGCTGGCCGCCTTTCTCGTCACCCGTACCGGCTGGTCAAACCCGGCCGCGGCGGAGGGCGTCTGCCTGGTGCTGATCACTCTGCTGCTCTCTTATGTCACCTTGGTTTTTGGCGAGCTGGTGCCCAAGCAAATCGGTATGAAAAAGGCGGAGAGCATCGCTTTCACCGTCGCCGGGCCGATTCGGCTGATCGGCAAGTTGTTGGCGCCTTGTGTGCTGGTTTTGACCAAATCCACCAACGTTGTTTTGCGGTTGCTGCGCGTTGATCCCACCGGGGAAATCAGCGACGTGACCGAGGAGGAGATCCGGATGATGGTGGATATCGGGGAGGAAAAGGGCGCCATCGCCAAAGGCGAGAAAGAGTTGATCACCAATGTGTTTGAGTTCAACAACAAAGAGGCGGCGGATGTCATGACCCACCGCCCCGATCTTTGTATGCTATATCTCCAGGATGAGCCGGAGGCGCTGCGGGACGAGATCCTAAACAGCGGTTATACCCGTTTCCCCGTATATGACAAGGACGCCGACGATATTGTCGGGATCCTGCATTTGCGGGACTATACGATCAACGCTTTCGCGGCGGCGCCAAAGCCGTTGCGGGAATTGTTGCGGCCGGCTTATTTAGTGCCGGAGCAGGTACCCACCGACGCGCTTTTCCGGGATATGCAGCGGGAAAGCATCCATATGGCCGTCGTGATCGACGAGTACGGCGGTACCCGAGGCGTGGTCACGATGGAGGATCTGGTAGAGGAAATCGTGGGCAATATTTACGACGAGTATGACGATGAGCCGGGAGCGCTGGAGCAAATCGACGAAAAAACCTGGCGCCTGCCCGGCTCCACGGAATTGGGGCAATTGGAGAAACTTTTTCATATCCATCTGCCGGAGGATGAGTTTGATACCTTGGGCGGGCTGGTTTTCAGCCAACTCCGCGCGATTCCCGAGGACGGCGCCCAACCGGTGATTGAGGCTTTTGGCCTGCGGGTACAAGTGGAGGAAATCACTGACCGGCGGGTGGAAAGGGCTTTGGTGACCCGTTTGGAGGCGGCGCCGGAGTCGGCGGAGGAAGAAAAAACGTAAAAAGCTAGGGCAATTTTCACAAGGCGGACACAATCATCCCCTATAATTTTACCGTGGGGGGACTGTCATGAGTGACTTGAAGATTTTGATTGTGGACGACGAGAGCCGGATGCGCAAATTGTTGCACGACTATCTCGGCGCCGGCGGCGTGCAGATTCTGGAGGCCGCCGACGGTCAGGCTGGCCTGGAAATTTTTTTGGGGGTCAAAGGGATTGATCTGGTGATCCTGGATGTCATGATGCCCAAACTGGATGGCTGGCAGGTGTGCCGGGAGATCCGGAAGGTTTCCGCCGTGCCCATCATCATGTTGACGGCCCGGGGCGAGGAAAGGGACGAGCTCAAAGGGTTCGATCTGGGCGTGGACGAGTACATCTCCAAACCTTTCAGTCCCAAGATCCTGGCCGCTCGGGTGGACGCGCTGCTCCGCCGCAGCCAGGGCCATCAGCGCGCCCAGCTTGTTTTGATGGGCGGGCTGTCGGTAGATCGGGAAGGCCGCAAGGTAACCGTGGCGGACAAGCAGGTAGAGCTGAGTTATAAAGAGTATGAGCTGCTCAATTATCTGTTGGATCATCGGGGCATCGCCCTGACCAGGGAAAAAATCCTCAATCAGGTCTGGGATTACGACTATTACGGCGATACCCGCACTATTGATACCCACATCAAAAAATTACGGCAAAAACTGGGCGACTGCGGCGATTATATACAGACCGTGCGCAATATCGGCTACAAGTTTGAGGTGCCCCAATGAAAAGAACCATGCGCCGTAAGCTGCTGATGTTTATGGCCGGGGTAATTTCCTTGGTGGTGTGTGTCGGCTGGCTGGTCAACAGCCTTTTTTTGGAGCGCTTTTATCTGTACAGCAAAGCCGATTCCCTGCGAAAATCCTTGGCGACCATCAACAACCTATACAATTCCGGCAATCCTGATCTGCAGCTGGAGCTGGAGCGGATGATGCTGAATCAAGGGATCCAGGTGGCGATATTTACGCGAAACCTGGATGCCGTGCTTTTTGCGTGGCAAGATATCGTACGCCTGGGTCCCCGTCAGATCCTGATTACCGGCGTGCCCGGCCTGCGCGATTTTATCGCCGCCGGCGACAACAGGCGGCAGCGTTTCGAGATCAGCCGCAATTTTGACGATCGCCTGAAATCGGAATATCTGGATTTGGTGGGCGAGTTGGACAACGGGCTGTACGCCTTGCTGCGGGTTCCTGTGCAGACTATTACCGACAGCGTGGGGATCGCCAACCGCTTTCTGCTGATTACCGGTATATTCAGCATTTTAGCCACTATATCCATCGGCGCCCGCCTTTCCAACCAGATCGCCAAGCCCATCAAAGCGGTGGAGGGCATCGCCAGGTCCATGGCCTGCCTGGATTTTTCCCAGCGCATCCGGGTGGAAAGCGAGGACGAGATCGGCTCCCTGGCCAGCAGCATCAATGTCTTGTCCGACTATTTGCAAAAGACCATTCAGGAGTTGCGGCAAAAAAACCAGCAGCTGGAGGATGATATCCTTTATATCTCCCGGCTGGATGAGATTCGCAAGGAGTTTTTGTCCAATGTCTCCCATGAGCTGAAAACCCCCATCGCCCTGATTCAGGGCTACGCCGAGGCGCTGGAGGAAAAGGTGGTGACCAGCGACGAGGATCGGGATTATTATTATCATGTGATTTCCGATGAGGCGGACAAGATGAACAGCCTGGTTCGTAAATTGATGAACCTTAATAACCTGGAGGCCGGGCACGACGACTTGTTTTTGGATAGCTTCGATATCGTCTCCATGGCCAGCTCGGTTTTGCGCCGGGGTGAGAGCCTGGCCGGGGCGCCGGGCCTGGATTTTCAGCTGGCGGCGCCGACGGCGGCCTGGGTATGGGCGGATGAGTTCCTGATCGAGGAAGTGATGTTCAACTACCTGACCAACGCCATCCATTACGCCTCGGGCCGAAATATAGTGCGGATTCAAATATCGTCTTGGCCCGACTGGGAGGATCGGGGGGGGCCGGCGGCAAAAATGGCCGATCCCCTGACCGCCGATGAGATCGGCAATCCGGCGGCGGTAGCGCCCGCGCCAACACCGGGCAGCAACCCCGATCGCCGGGTGAGGGTGGCGGTGTTCAACAGCGGCAGCAGCCTGGCGCCGGAAGAACAGGAACGGGTATGGGACAGCTTTTACAAAACCGATACTTCCCGCAGCCGGGAATACGGCGGCAGCGGTCTGGGCCTGGCGGTGGTGCGGGCGACTATGGAGCGGCACCAAAGCGGCTATGGAGTGGAGAACCTGGAGGACGGGGTCAGCTTCTGGTTTGATCTGCCGGCGGCGGAACCACCCAGCGA
The DNA here is from genome assembly GCA_031265035.1 of Peptococcaceae bacterium. Taxonomy (GTDB): domain Bacteria; phylum Bacillota; class Peptococcia; order DRI-13; family UBA5745; genus JAISDE01. The sequence continues at coordinate 3,717 of JAISDE010000198.1, forward strand.
CGACTAAAAAAAGTCTGAACGCCGGCAGGAAAATCATGTTAAACGGCGAATAATTTTACATATGAACTTACAGTATGTAGGATTTTTGTCAAAAAATATTCGGTCAGCCTGGCGGGAACGCCTGTTGCCGCAAAGGCGGCGTTGCCTGATCTGCGGCAAAACCAACAGCGGCGTTCATTTGTCCGCCGACCTCTGCCCCACCTGCCTGTGGCGCTGGCGCCGCCTGCGGCAAGAGGCGGCGCCCTGCCCTCGCTGCGGCAGCTTCACCTGGGGGCGGCCCTGTCAAGGCCCCTGCCGGGACGGCCTGGGCAGCCTGACCGGTATTCGCGCGGCGGCGCCTTATACCGGCATCTATCGGCAGCTGATGATGCGCTACAAATACAACGGGCAGCGCCAGCTGGCGCCGGCTCTGAGCTTTTTGGCGGCCAGGGCCTGGGACGGCAGCGGCGATGGCTGTGGCAGTAGTGGCGGTGGCGGTGGTTGCGGCAGCAGCGGCGGCGGCGATGGTGGCGACGGTTGCGGCGGCGATGGTGGCGGCGGTTGTGGCGACAGTAGCGGCGGTGGCGGTGGTTGCGGCGGCGGCAGTAGTGGCGGCGGCGGTGGTTGCGGCGGTAGCAGTAGTGGCGGCGGCGGCAGTGGTAGCGGTAGCGGTTGCGGCGGCGGCGGCAGTACTGGCGGTGGCAGGCCGCCGGGTTTCCGGCCCAAGCCCTGGCTGGTGCCGGTACCTTTGCATCGGGAAAAAGAAAAGGCCAGGGGTTTCAATCAAAGCCAATTGCTGGCCCAATGCCTGAGCCGGGAATTGGGATTGCCGACGCGGGAAGCCTTGTGCCGCCCGCTCCCCGGCCTTGGCCAGGCCGGCCTGGACAAGGCCCAGCGCCCGGAGGCGCTGGCGCGAGGCTTTCATG
>JAISDE010000201.1 GCA_031265035.1 Peptococcaceae bacterium
CCCAATGTGGGGAAGTCCTCGCTCATCGCTAAGGTCTCGGCGGCCCGGCCCAAAATCGGGGATTATCCGTTTACTACTATCGATCCCAATCTGGGCCTGGTACGGTTGGCCGAGGAGGAAAGTTTTGTCTTGGTGGATATTCCCGGCCTGATCGAGGGCGCCGGGGAGGGCGCCGGCCTGGGGCACCGGTTTTTGCGCCATGCGGAGCGAACCAAGCTGCTGATTCATGTGCTGGATATCGCCGGCTCGGAAGGCCGGGATCCTTTGTCGGATTTCGCTTTGGTTCAAAAGGAGCTGGCCGCTTACAGCCAGGGGCTGCGGGACAAGCCGCAAATTCTGGCGGCCAACAAGATCGATTTGCCCGACGGGGCGGCGAACCTGGCCAGGCTGCGGGAAGAATTGGGGGAGCGTTATCCTATTTTCCCTTTGTCGGCTCTCACCGGCGAGGGTTGCCAGTCCCTGATGCTGGCGGCGGCGGCCGGGCTGGCCGACTTGGCGCCGGCGCGGTCGGACGGGCTGGGTGATGAGCCGGGGTATGGGCCGGCGGACGGGTTGGGTGACAGAATAGGCGATAGTACGGGCGATAGAATAGGCGACAGAATAGGCGACAGGACGGGCGACGGGCCGGAGTATGGGCCGGGTACGGGGTTGAAAATCACCCGGCTGCGTCAGGAGACAGGGCCGGCTTTGCGGGTCGAGGGGGCGAACGGGCGTTGGCTGCTGGCCGGCTATGAGACGGAGCGACAAATTCGCCGGACGGATTTCGCCAATGAGGCGGCGGTCAACCGGCTGCTGCGGATTTTGCGGAGCTTGGATGTGGATCAGGCGCTGGAGCGAGCCGGCGCCAAAAACGGCGACACGGTATTGGTCGGCCCGATGGAGTTTGAGTTTTTCAGGTAGAGCGCCGTATATTTACGGTTTTTTATACAGTTTTTTATACAGCTTTATACAGCATTGTTAGGAGATGAGGGAGAGCATGAAGCGTCTGGAAGCGGCATTGCTTATGCGGGATCGGGATGCCCTGCGGCTTTTGCGGGCTAATCTCCGGGCCGGCGGTTATGAGGTAAAAACAATGCGTTCCGGACAGGAGATCCTTGGCCGGCTGGAAAGCGGGCTGGGGGATGTGCTGGTAGTGGGCGAGGAATTGCCGGATATGGATGGGCTGATGCTATGCCGCCGGCTGCGGGAAAACAGCAATCTGCCCGTGGTGATGATCGGCGGCGAGGAAGGCAGCGCCGGCGTGGTGGCGGCATTGAACGCCGGGGCCGATGATTATCTGGGTTATCCTTATTCCACCGACGAGTTTTTCGCGCGGGTCGGCGCCGTGATGCGCCGGGCCGGTCGGGAGGCCGCCAGGGTCGACGACGGGAAAAGGCGGATCGGCAATCTGGTCATTGATGTGAGCCAGAGGCAGGTGATCGCCAAAGGGAAAATCGCCGCCCTCACGCCCACGGAGTTCAAGCTGCTGGTCTACTTGGCTGAGCGGCCGGATCAGGTCGTGCCCCACAAAGAGTTGCTGGGGCACGTCTGGGGTCAGGAATATATCCAATGCGTGCATTATCTGCGGGTAGGAATCGGCCGGCTACGCCAGAAAATCGAGAAGGATCCGGCCAACCCCATTTATCTGGTGACATGCAGCGGCGTGGGCTATATGTTGCAGGAAAACGCCGGCGGCAAATAAATCAACTCAGATGATATTCTGGCAGAACCTCTTGTTTTTCTCGATAATCTTCTTGATTTTGCGGGCGCTATCGTCGTCAACCACGGCGGCGGCGCCGATTTTCTCCTTGATCAAACTACCCATGCCCTTATAGCGCGTTACTTCCTCCAGCAACGCCGGGTCGTCGCACTCCAGGATAGTCACTTGCCGCAGCTTGACGCGGCCCGCCTGTTTCTCCCAGTCGTCCAGGGCCCGGAGGACGTTTTCAGGCAGGGGTTTATCCGAGGCCAGCAGGTAACGGCGCAAATCGGCGACGCTCCCGCCCAGGTCGAGAACCCTGATAATGGTCTCTACGTCGAGGCGGTATATCGCGGCCTCGTCGGTGGAGGACAATTTAGTCAACAGCGGCTCGAAATACATTTCCTGCCGCTCTCTGTCTGGGCCGGTGGGAATGACGACATTGTAGTCGGACAAGACCGTGAAGCCGCCGGGGGCTTTTCCTTTTGCCCCGGCGGGATCGCCTGTCCCATCGGGGCCGGGCGGCGACGGGGGGCCGGCGTAGGCGGCGCTCAGGCCCAGGGCGTAAGCGCCCAGCTGGTTGACGCGGAACGCGACCGGCGTCCGGGGTTCCCGCTCGCCGCGAAAGCCGGGATTATTGTTGCCCCAGGCGACATCAATGATCCCCAGCGCGCAAAAAAAAGATAGGATAACCGAGATCAGCGGCCGCTCGTATTCTTCCCACTCCACCGGGTAGTTGTAATAATTGCTGCCCGCCTCAACCACATATCGCTCGCCCCTGCGGGCGAAGGTTTTATTGGCGATCCGCAAATACCGCTCAAAATCTTTTGTGTACACGGCTTGACCCGGCGGGCAATACCTCAGCTCCCTAACCAGATTTTGGCGGGCCTCAAAGGGGTGATGGCCCCGCTTGGCCTTGATGCCAGGGATAATCGAGATCTCGTCAAAGGTCTTGCTTTTCAGATAGACCTCGAATAATTGTCTCACCAATTGCTCGTAGGGCAGATTGATCAGGGAGCGGGACTTGGAGCCCGGCTCGCACAGACCTTCCGTCACCGTTAGCAGCCCGCCGATGGTACACAAAACCGATAGGGGAAAAGTCACCAGCAGGCTGTCAGTGGCCCGCGCGTCCTCGGGCCGCCCGCTCAAGGCGTATTCCTCATAACCGCAACAGGCCCTGAGCCTCAGGGCGGCGGATTTGCTCAGTATACCGCTTTTGGTGACGGTTACTTTGTTAGCGTTGCAGAACCTGATAATAGACGCGAAATCGTTTGTCCTGCTTTCCCGGGAGAAAAATAGCAATTTGTCCGAGACGGGCTCGTAGTCCCGGCGCATCTCGCCTACCAGCCGGCGTAGCTCGCCGGCGAACAGCCGGTTGCCATAGCTCAACGGGAACAGCAGCCACAGCTTTGAGTTGTTATCGGCGTACATTATTTTGAACCGGTCAAGGCCGTTGCGGGGATAGATGTAGATGTTGCTCTTGCCCTTTTCCGACAGGCCGAATTTCGCCGCGACGCCGTCGGCGCAATCGGTCGGCTCCGAGCCATCGCCCCAAATGTGCAAGGCGGCTATCGCCCGCTCGGCGTTGCTGAGGGCGCCCCATATCTCCCCGAAACGGCGGGGCGCGAGGTAATATTCCGTTAAAACGGCCAGCAGCCGCGCTCTAGGCGCGGTCATGGTCGATTCGTATACGCTGCCGCCGGCGAGGTAAGCGAGGTGGCGGAGAGAGCCAGGCGCCTTTTTTTCGCCGACAACGAGCTGGCCCAGAAATTCCGTGATTTGCTCGGCTGTCATTTCGCGCTCCTTATGATATATTTGGATGGTATATTTGGATGACACAGTTGGATGGCACATTTGTGATATATATGTATGTTATCACGCCTTCTATTATCTGTCAAATATTAGCGCCCGCCACCCGCGCGTTTGCCCCCGGCGAAGCTATCCGGCCCTGAACTGTATCTTTTCAAGTCATTATTGATAAGACATTTTTGATTTT
>JAISDE010000206.1 GCA_031265035.1 Peptococcaceae bacterium
GGCCGAGGGCGCCGGGGCCGGCGGTGCGGGGGTCGGGGCGGGCGCGGCGGGAGCCGCCGCGGGCGCCGGCGCGGCGGCGGGCGCGGCCGGCGAGGGCGCCGGGGGCGCCGGGGCTGGCGAGGGTGCCGGAGGCGCCGGCGACGGCGAGGCGTAAATACTTGGCAGGGCGTATTAGGGCGTAACAGCATATTATCATTTAGGAAAGGACAGCGGTTTTGTGAAAATATTTGATCTGCACTGCGACACGCTTTTGAAAAAAGAGCCCTTGGCTGGCAATACGGGGGCCATAGACCTGGATCGGCTGCCCGCCGGCGCTTTGTATTGCCAGACTTTCGCTATGTTTGTGCATGATCGTTACCGGGGTGAGGCGGCCGTGGCGGTGGGGGAGGATTTGTACAGCTTTTTCCAGTCCTCCCTGGCCGCCGCCGCCGGCCGGATCCGGCAGGTTCGGACGATGGGCGAGGTAGATCAGGCTTTCGCCGCGGGGGAGACCGCGGCTTTACTCAGCGTGGAAAACGCCACCCTACTGGACGGTCGGCTGGAGCGGCTGGAGCGGCTGGCGGCCAGGGGCGTCCGGTTGGTGGGGCTGACCTGGAACGCCGCCAATGAGTTGGGCGGCGGCGCGGACGCCCCGGCGGACGCCGGCCTGACCGCTTTTGGCAAGGAGGCCATCCGCCGGATGGAGGAATTGGGCATAGTGGTGGATGTTTCCCACGCCAATGAGAGGACCTTTTGGGACGCGGCGGATTGGGCGGTCAAGCCGATCCTCGCCAGCCACTCCAACGCGCGGGCCATTTGCGCCCACCGCCGCAACCTGAGCGACAGCCAAATACGCCGGATCGCTGAGGGGGGCGGGATCATCGGCCTGAATTATTACCTGGATTTTCTCCGGGACGACAAAAAGGTCACCGGCTGGGACGATTTGCTGCGGCATATTGAGCATATCCTGAATGTGGGCGGGCCGGGGGTTTTGGCTTTGGGCTCGGATTTTGACGGCGCGGCCAGCCCGGATTTTCTCGTCGGGCCCCAGGATTTGCCCGCCTTTTATGAGGCGGTCAGCGGCTCCAGCCTGGGACGGGATATCGCCGATCGCCTCTTTTTTGACAACGCCGGCGAATTTTTCCGGCGCAACCTGCCGGCGTGAGTTGCCGGCGCCAGCTGGGCGGGCAGATGGGCGGGTAAAAAGCGTAAAAAGTGGGTAAAAACTTTTTTTGCGATAAAAGTTGCTTGTCGCTATTTTTTCGTTTATACTTATACTCCGGAAGGGTATTTCAGAAAAGGGTATTTCAGAAAGGGTATTTCAGAAAAGGAAGGCGAGGCTGGATGATGATGAAAAAATTTGTTAAGCCGCTGTTTATCGCGCTGGGTTTTTTATGCCTGGGGCTTGGTACTCTGGGGATATTTTTGCCCCTGCTGCCCACTACGCCGCTCTACCTGGCCACGGTCTTCTGCTTCGCCCGAGGCTCCGCCAGATTTCACCGGTGGTTTTTGGGCACCGGCCTGTATAAAAAACATCTGGAGGGCTTTGTAAAGAGCCGGGCCATGACGATGCGGACAAAGCTGCTCATCTGTGTGCCGGTGACGGTGATGTTGCTGATCGCTATGTATTTTTCACCCATTTGGCACGCCCGGGTGCTCATCGGCGCTGTTTTGGCGCTGAAATGGTATTACTTCCTGTTTAGGATCAAAACCGTTTCCAAGGGGGGAGCGCGATGATCAATACGCGGCTGATAGGTTTGGCGGCCAGCGCGAAAAAATATGTCTTCCTCAATGTGCTGCTGCAATGGCTTGGGCTGCTGGCGAACGCTGTTATCGTATTTGCTGTAGCGAACTTTATCGGGGCGGCGGCGGGCGGGGCGCTGCCGGGTGGGGAGTTGTCTGCCGAGGCTGCTGGCGGCGGGATAATGTCAGGCGTCTGGGGGCCGGGCGGCATTATGGCTGGAAACGGGCTGGCGGCGACGCTCCTGCTGGCCGGCGGGGCGGCTTTGGCTCGCCTGGCGGCCGGAATGGGGGCCGCCGGGGCTTCCTTTCGCGCGTCCAACGGGGTCAAAAAGCTGCTGCGGGGGAAAATTTACGCCAAGCTGCTGGAGTTGGGCGGCGGCTATACGGAGACCCTGCCCACGGCCGAGGCGCTGCAAACGGCCACGGAGGGCGTAGATCAGGTAGAGGCGTATTTCGGCAAATATCTGCCCCAGTTTTTTTACAGCATGCTCGCGCCCCTGACCCTGTTCGTCATCCTGGCTCCCTTGAGCCTGCCGGCGGCGGCGCTGCTGCTGGCTTGCGCGCCCCTGATTCCCCTTTTGATCCTGATGATCATGAAAATGGCGAGGAAAATGCTCAAGCGCCAATGGAAATCCTATGTGACATTGGGCGACATTTTTTTGGAAAATCTACAGGGTATGACCGCTTTGAAGGTGTACGCCGCCGACGGCGCCCGGCAGGAGAAAATGCGGGCCGAGGCGGAGCGTTTCCGGGTTTCCACCATGCGGGTGCTGAAAATGCAGCTTAACTCCATCATTATTATGGATATTATCGCCTTTGGCGGCGCCGCCCTGGGGGTGATCCTGGCGGCCCGGGGCTATCTGGCCGGCGGCCTTGATCTGGCGGGGGCGCTGATTATCGCCTTGCTGTCCGCCGAGTTTTTTATCCCCCTGCGGCTGCTGGGCTCTTATTTTCATATCGCCATGAATGGGCTGGCCGCCTGTGAGCGGATGTTTCATATCCTCGATCTGCCGGCGCCGGCGGACGGGCGGGAAACTTTGCCAAAGGGCGGTCTGACGGTGGCGATGCGGGAGACGACATTTGCCTATACCCCCGACAGGCTGGCCCTGGCGGGCGTCACCCTTGACCTGCGGCCGGGCGGCCTGGTTGCCCTGGTCGGGGTGTCGGGCAGCGGCAAGAGCACCGCGGCGGCGCTGCTGGCCGGGCGGCGGGCCGGCTACGGCGGCGGCGTGACGGTAGGCGGCGCGACTGTCGATGGCGCGACTGTTGATGGCGCGACTGTAGGCGGCGTTCAGCTGCGGGATGTGTCCCGGGCCAGCCTGCGGGATCGGATCACCCTGGTCGCCCATGACGGCCATGTCTTCGCCGGCACGGTCGCCGACAACCTGCGCCTGGCGAGGGAAGACGCCGGCGACGAGGAACTGCTGGCCGCCTTGGAGCGGGTGGGGTTGCGGGCTTATTTTGCCGGGCTCCGGGGCCTGGACACGAAAATCGCCGAGCGGGGCGCCAATCTCTCGGGCGGGCAGCGCCAGCGCCTGACGATAGCCCGCGCGCTTTTGCGGGACAGCGATGTTTACATTTTCGACGAGGCCGCGTCGAATATCGACGTCGAGAGCGAGGCCGCCATCATGACGGCGGTGGGGCAGTTGGCGGCGACCAAAACCGTGCTGCTCATCACCCATCGGCTGGCCAACGCCATACCATCGAAAACAATTTATCTGCTGGAGGACGGCAAGGTGACAGAATCCGGTACCCATGAGGAATTGCTGGCGCGGGCGGGGGCCTACGCCAGGCTTTTTTGGGAGCAGCGGGCGCTGGAGGAATACGGGGGTGGGGCGGCATGAGGACAATGATCAGGCTGATCGCTTTGGTCAAGCCCCTGACGGGGTTTATGCTTTTGGCGATTCTGCTGGGCGCGCTGGGCAACTTTTGCTCCATCCTGATCCCCGTGCTGGGGGGCTTCGCGTTTTCCCGGATCGCGGGGCTGCCGGCGCCCCTGGAGCTTAATGTTATCCTTGCCCTGGCGCCGGTGGCGGCGCTCTTGCGGGGCGGGTTTCGCTACGGGGAGCAGTTATGCAATCATGATATCGCTTTCAAGCTGCTGGCGCTGATCCGGGAGCGGGTGTTCGCGGCGCTGCGGCGGCTTTGCCCGGCGAAGCTGGAGGGCCGGGAGCGAGGCAACCTGATTGCTCTGCTGACAGGGGATATTGAGCTGCTGGAGGTATTTTACGCCCACACTATCTCGCCCGCGGCCATCGCCATTATTACCTCGCTGGTAATGACGCTCATGATCGGCGCCTATCATCCGGTCTTGGGCGGCGCGGCGGCCCTGGGCTATCTGGTTGTGGGGGCTGGCCTGCCGGCGCTGGGCGGCTGGCTGGCCAGGGATCGGGGCGCCGCCGCTCGGGAAGGGGCCGGCGAGTTGGCCAGTTATTACCTGGATAGCCTGCGGGGTCTGGACGATATAGCTCAGTTGGGTCGGGGCGACTCCCGCCTGGCTGAGTTGGAGCGCCGCACCGATGAGTTGGAAGCCATACAGGGAGGGCTGCGGGAGCGGGAAGGGCTGATTGGCGGCCTGGCGGGCCTGGGCGTGACCCTTTGCGCCCTGGGTGTCCTGGGGCTGGCCTTCACCTTGTGGCGGTCAGGCGCCGGGGGCGGCTTCGAGACTGTGCTCATACCGACGATAGCCGCCTTGTCGTCTTTTGGGCCGGTCATAGCGCTGGCTAATTTGTCAACGGGCTTGCAGGCCACGCTGGCGGCGGGCCAGCGGGTAATCGACCTGCTGGACGAGACGCCCGAGGTCGAGGAAATACAGGGCGGGGCGACGCCGGAGTTCACCGGGGCGTACAGCCGGGGCCTGGATTTCAGCTACGGCGGCGGGGAAGTTCTGAGGGGTGTTACCCTGGATATCCCCCAGGGCAAGATCACAGGCGTCGTCGGCCGGAGCGGCGCGGGTAAGTCCACCTTTTTGCGGCTGCTGATGCGCTTTTGGGCGCCGCCCAGGGGCAGCGTGTTTGTGTCGGGCGTTGATATCGAGACCATAGACACGAATTGGCTGCGGACGCTGGAGGGCTTTGTCACCCAGGAGACAGACCTGTTCCACGACAGCGTCGAGGCCAATATCAAGCTGGGCAAGCCGGAGGCCAGCCGGGAGGAAGTGGTGGCGGCGGCCAAACGCGCCTCGGCCCACGATTTTATCGCCGCTCTCCCCCAAGGTTACGATACCCCGGTGGGTGAATTGGGCGGGACGCTGTCCGGCGGCGAGCGCCAGCGGATTGGGCTGGCCCGGGCCTTTTTGCGGGGCGCCCCTTTGCTGTTGCTGGACGAGCCAACCAGCAACCTGGACAGCCTCAACGAGGGTATTATCCTCAAATCCCTGCGGGAAATGGCGGGGGAGCGGACGGCGGTGCTGGTGTCCCACCGGCTGTCAACCATGGCCGTCGCCGACGAGGTATATTCGCTGGAGAGCCGAAATGTGAAAACTTGATATTATTTTTTGCGAGAGCTGATTATGACGTTACTAAGGATACGCGGACGGTTATAAAATTGGGTATGAGAGTGACTTCGCGCGGATGAAAAGAGATGAAAAGGCCCGGCCATAGCCCTCAGCTATGTCTTAAAATTAGCGGTTGTATTTTACGAAAAGCCGGCGTATAGTAATGGCGAAAGGCTAAACACTAGGGAGGAGAGAAGGATAATGGGAAAATTCGCGGGGAAAATAGGGTTGCTTGGTTTGGCGCTGGCGCTGGCCGGCGCGCTGGTTTTGGTGGGTTGCGGCGGCTCGGGCCAGGCGGCGCCGGCCAAAACCGACACACTGTCGGGTGAGTTGCCGGATATTTTGACTGCTATATTGGACGGAGCCGAGGAAATTATGGGCGAGGCGGGCCGGTTGGGCATGACCTTCAACGAGGAAGTGACCGCTGAGGGCAGCCAGGGGATGCTGGGGCTGACGGCCGAGCAATTTGAGCTGTATGTAGACAAGGCTTATGCCTCCAATGCCGCGATCATATCTATCGCGCATGAGGTGGCGCTGATCAAGTGCAAGGACTTTGACGCCGCCGCCGAGGTCAAGGCGTTGGCGGCCGGGGGCTTTGACCCGTTAAAATGGGTTTGCGTAGTGCCGGAGCGATGCTTTGTGATGGACTCCGGCAGTTATGTGCTGCTGGCGGCTACCGCTCTCCCCATCGCCGACGCGCTGGGGCAAAGCTTTGAGGCTTTGGCTGACGGCAACGCGGGCGAGACTAATGTCTTTTATACCAGCGAATAAGGCGGCTGAGCGATTAAACGCCTAAATTTGACGCGATGGTCAGAGGGTTGAGCGGGTAAATTTTATCCGGCATTTTTGGAATATTAGGCTGGTGACAAGAAATGCTCTTTTCCAGTATTACATTTTTGTACTATTTCCTGCCCGTTGTACTGGCGCTGTACTATCTCGCGCCGCGGCCCGGCGGCTCCCTCAAGCCTCGCAATTGGGTGCTGCTGGCGGCTAGCGTCGTGTTTTACGCCTGGGGAGAGCCTGTATACGTGCTGCTCATGCTGGGCCAGGCTTTTTCCGGCTGGTTTTTTGGCTTGCTCATCCAGCGCTGGCGGGGTACGCCGGCCGCCCGCCGGGCCATGATTGGCTCGGTGATCGTGGGGATCGGTGGGCTGATGATCTTCAAATACACGGATTTTTTTATCGGCAATATCAACGGCCTGGTGGGCGGCGGCCTGCCTGTTCTCGGATTGGCGCTGCCTATTGGCATCAGCTTTTACACTTTTCAAATTCTCAGCTATACGATCGATTTATACCGGGGCGATACTGAGGTGCAGCGGGATTTTTTTGATTTTTCCACCTATGTGATGCTTTTCCCTCAGCTGATCGCCGGGCCGATTGTGCGCTACGTGGATGTGGCGGCGGAGCTGACCAGCCGGCGGCATCGGATCGCCGGTTTCGCCCTGGGCGCGCGGCGATTTACGCTGGGCCTGGGCAAAAAGGTGCTGTTGGCCAATGTCCTGGGGGAGTTGGTGGAGATCTGCCGGGTCAGCGACGAGCAAACCGTGTTGTTGGGCTGGCTGTACGCCGTAGCCTACGCTTTTCACATTTATTTTGACTTTTCCGGTTATAGCGATATGGCTATTGGGTTGGGGCATATGTTCGGCTTTCGCTTTCTGGAAAACTTCAATTATCCGTATATCGCCCGCAGTATCGCGGATTTTTGGCGGCGTTGGCATATGTCGCTGTCCTCCTGGTTTCGGGATTATGTTTATATACCTTTGGGGGGCAATCGGGTTTCCCCTGGCCGGCATGTGGTCAATATCCTGGTCGTCTGGCTGTTGACCGGTTTTTGGCATGGCGCCGGCTGGAATTTTATCGCGTGGGGCCTTTATTTCGCCCTGCTGCTGCTGGTGGAGAAGTTTTTCCTGCACAAGCTGCTGGCCGGCTTACCGGGCGCCGTTCAGCATATTTATGTGGCGTTTTGTGTTTTGATTAGCTGGGTATTTTTTGACGCGGCGGATTTTGGCGGGGCGGCGGGCAAGCTGGCCCTGATGTTTGGGCCGGGCGCGGCGGGGATGGCGGGGGCGGATTCTCTGTATTATTTGCGCAGTTATCTGGTGCCCCTGGCGCTGGCTGTCCTGGGCTGTACCCCGGCGCCGGCGCGCCTGCTGGCGGGGCTGGAGCGGACGCGGGCGGGTGGGCGCTGTTTGACGGCGCTGGAGCCGCTTGGCGTGGCGGCGCTCCTGCTGGTGATCACGGCGTATTTGGTGGATGGCTCTTTCAATCCGTTTATCTATTTTAGATTTTAAGGAGGCGCGGCGATGACGAGGGAAGCGGGGCGGGCGCCGGAGGAAGCGCGGGTGCCGGGTGAAACGGGGCGGTGGGAGCCGTCGCGGGGGCCGGCTCTGGCGCCAGCGACGGCGGGGGCGAGCCGGCCGTCACTCCCGGCGGGCTTGACGGCGGCGGGATATG
>JAISDE010000209.1 GCA_031265035.1 Peptococcaceae bacterium
GTATATTTGTCCACCGGCACGCTCTGCCCCCAGCCGGTTTCCAAAATAGCCTGAGCCACCTGCAAAGCGGCGGACATACCGTTTTGCTTCTGGGTCTCCAGGGCCATCGGCGCGACAAAAGTAATGAACTGATCCTTGGCCACAATCGGCCGGGCGCTGTAAAACGAGCCCAAATAAATCTTTACGGTCAGCAGCTCGGAGCTGACGGTGGTGCCGTCCGCCAAAACAGCGACCGCCTGCAGCCGGCGCTCCCCCTCATTGACCGCCTCCGGCGTCCAGCTCACGACCTCAGCCGTATCGGCGACGGTGCCCAGGACTCTTTGGCTGCCGTTAAAGGGATTGCTGATAATATAGGAAACCTCCCGCACCGGCGCGTTAGCCGTGGAATGCAGCTTGATCTCCCCGGTAATGACCTGCCCCGGCCCGGCGCCATTGATAATAATCCCCGCCTGGGAAGGCACCGTAGCCGTCCGGCTATTGCTGGTGTACTCCTTGCCGCCGGGGGCCGCGACCTTGACGTAGATCTCCCAGGTACCCGCCATCTCCGGGCCGGGAAACCAGCTATAATCCCCCCAGGGCTTTTCCGCCAACAAAGCCGTTTGACCCGTAGCGACGTTTCTCGCCAAATACTGGGTATTGATCGCGTCAAAATTGCGGCTGATGGACAAGGTAACCGGCACCTTGCCCACATTATCGGCGTTAAAGCTTTTCAAAGTAACCTTGGGCGTATTGTCCGGCGGCGGTACCTGGGCCTGAATCTCCACCGCCGGGCTGGCGTACTCGCCGCCCTCAAAATCCCTGGCGATGGTCCGTACCGCTATAGCCCCGGTCTGCCCCGCCGGCGGGTTATGGGTGTAAGTCCCCATCGGATCCGCCGCCGTGGAACGGCTGACGCCGCCGTCGCTGAGAACCGTAAACTCGTACTCTACCGACTGGGCCAGAAAGTTCAGGTCAGTGCCCATCTCTATGCCGCCGGTCATCACCTGTCCCGGCGTCAATCCTCTCAGGCTCACCCGGGGCGTCAGCGCCAGTTCCAGCCCCACGGCGGCGCCGGCCAGAAAATTGCCCCCGGCGTCACACACCATCGCCGCCAATATGCCCGGCCGCCGCTCCGTCAAATCCGGCAGCCACATGATCCTGCCGTCGGCGTTGACAGCCCTGGCCGCTATCTTGCCCTCGCCGCTGGCCGGATCCAAAAATAAATATTTTACCTGCGTCGCCCCCTGAGGCGCCATCCCCCCCATTCCCTGGCCATAAACCAAAGCCAGCGGCGCGCTGTCCACCACCGTCTGACCCGCCTGGACACCCTCGATCCACAAATCAAAAAAACGCTTTTTCTCAGCGCCTCTGGATGTGTCCACCAATACCCGGCGGTTGGCGTCGTCCCATTCCACGTACAGGCCCATGGCGTTCGCCACCAGGCGCAGCGGCACATAGGTGCGGTCGGCGATAATTTTGGGCGCCACATCGCAAACATCATAGGAGACGGCGCCGGCCTCGTCATAACGCACCAGCCGGTTGTCGATCCAGAGCCGCACGGCGGCGCCGGCGTTCTTGGTCACCGTCACGGTACGATAATCCCCTTCCCACTGTACCTCAGCCCCCAGGGACTCCATCAATACCCGCAAGGGCACCAAGGTTCTGCCCTCGGTCAGGATCGCCGGATCCTCACCCGCCAGCAATTGGCCGTCAATATAAAGGGGAATAGCCTGAGATGTCTCCGCCGCCCCGAGCTCGCCCGGCCCACCGGCAAAAAACGGCGAAAACCCCAGCAGCGCGGCGAAAAGCCCGGCCAAGACTCGATACCGCCGTCGCCCGGCGCCCCCTTTTATAGTATCCCCCATATTATCCCCCTCCTTAGGACAAACTAAGCCAATTAGTGTACATAAGCCCAACCGTCATTCCCCCAGGGCGGACTGAATCAGCGCCGCCGCCGCCTCGCCGTCCTCCGCCACGCAAAAAGCCAGATACTCCCGCTTTACCGCCAACGCGGCGCCGTCCAAATACAGGACTTCCGCCGGCGCGTAGGAGGCGTAGGTCGCCTTTTGCGCCGCCAGCCTGGCCGTCAGCGCCTCGCTCAACCGGCCCGCCGCCGCCTGATCCGCCGCCCGCAAAACGATGATTTCCTCCGCCGTGGCGCCGCTGCTGAAATAATTCTTTTGCTCCAGCACATCCTCCGGGCTGATCCCCAATAGCGTATACATGACCGTCGGCGGCAATTCCGCCAGCTGATCCCGGTAAGTCAACTCCGTCATCAGCCTCTCGCCTAAAGCGTCCACATCCAAGGTAAAAGCCGCCGCCGGCCCGTCGTCCGACCCGCCGCCGCAACCGCCCAGCAGCCCGCCGCCGGCCAGCCCAACCAATATTAGCAAAAGCGTCCCGCCCGCCCGGGCCAACCCCGCTCCCCAGCGCCGCCGGGGCCGCTCTCGCCCTGGCCGCCGGCCCGCCCAACCGAGCCGCCTATTTTCCGCCGCCGTCATAAAATCCCCCGCTCCCGTCCCGGCGCTATCCATCCCCGTCAGCGATGTGGCTTCGCAAATAATCCAGCCAGGAAACGCAATAATCCTTATTGAGGTGTATCCCGTCCCGGCTGGCGTCCGCCGGCAAAGCCCCGTCGTCCCCCGCCATCCCCGCCGCCGCGTCCAAATAATAAACGCCCTTCTCCCAGGTCATCCTTTTGATTTCCTCGTTGAACATCCCTATCCGCTCATTGGTAAATATCTTGTCTTTGGTCGATTTATCCTTGGAGACCGGCAAAATCGACAGCACATAATACACCGCTTCCGGCTGCTGCGACCTGATCTTGTCAATGACTTTACCGTATTCCTCCGCGAAATGCCGGGCCGAGGGCCAGCCCAACTCATTCAGGCCAAGCTTAATATAAATTTTGGCGAAATTCTTTCCCCGCAGCGCCTCCGGGATGGTCATATGGCCGCCGCCCGTCAGGGGCACAATATCTTTGGTCAGCAAATTCAGGACATTGATCCCCTTTTCCGTGTAAAAGGTCGCCGTCGTCAAGCCGGAATAAAGCATCAGTCCCATCATGCGGGAATCGCCGATAAATAACGCGTCGTCAAAATAATCGTCTTCCACCGGCGGGCAGGAAGGCACAGGGAAAAAGTCCTTTTTCCAAGCCTCCGCCTGTTCCTCCGGTGAAAGCTCCGGCTGGGCGGCCGGCCCCGGGCCGTCCCCCGGCGAGCCGCCGTTGGCCGCGCCGCCGCCGCCCAGCCCCGGGCCAGTCCCGATCCCAGCCCCAGCCCCGGCTCCGGTGGCCGCCCCGGCTCCGGTGGCCGCGCCGGCTCCGGTGGCCGCGCCAGTCCCAGCGCCAGCGCCTGCCCCGGCCCCAGCGCCAGTCCCGGTGGCCGCGCCCGCCGCTGCCCCCGTGGCCGCGCCTCCGCCCAGCCCCGGGCCAGTCCCGATCCCAGTCCCAGCCCCGGCTCCGGTAGCTGCGCCAGCCGCAGTCCCAGCTCCGGCTCCAGTCCCCGCGTCAGCGCCCGCCTCAGTTCCCCCGCCGACGCCGGCGTCCGCCCCGATATCAGCGCCAGCGCCAGCGTCAGAGCCCGCCGCCCCAGCCGCCCCGGCGCCGTCAGCCGGGGAAACCGCGGCCGCCGTGTTCGGCCTCGTCCAGGCCGGCACGAAAAAAGACAATATATTACCCGCCGTTTTATTGCCAACCAACGCCAGCGCCACCAACAAAACGCCCGCCGTCAACAGCGCCCCAACCATATTTCGCGCGAACTTTCTTCTGAGCCTTTTCAGCTGCCTTTGTTTAATAGAATTGCTCATATTTTCTCCCATATTACCACTATTGACACCGTTGATTAGCTCAAAAAGCGTCCTGTACCCACTCAATCTCCCGGACATCACCCCGGTCGTCCGTCAATATCCCCACCACATCAAAACGGCAGGGCCTGTCCCATTGCTCGGTTTTGCTCAGATAAATCGCCGCCAACTGTCGCAGCTTCGTCCGCTTGCGGTGATTCACCGTCTCCGCCGGCCGGCCAAAAGCGTCTGTCCTGCGGCTGCGCACCTCAAAAAACAGCAACAACTCCCCCGCCTGCCCTATCAAATCGATCTCGCCCCAGCGATTACGGCAATTGCGCTCCAAAATAACGATTCCCCGCTCAGCCAGCCAATCCGCCGCCGCCGTCTCACCCCGCCGGCCTGACACCGCCCGCTGATCAGCCGGCCTGCCCGGCTCCGGCGCCTCTCCCACGCGTCTTCTCCTATTTTCTGTTACTTGTTTTCTGTTACTTGTTTTCTGTTACTTGTCTTTTTGCCGTCTGTCTTTGTCAACCGCCTCAGCCGCGGCCGCGTCAGCCACCTTGGCCCGCGCCGCCTCAGCCTTCGCCCTTTGGACAAAGCCCAAAAAGGATCGGCGATGGATCGGGCAAGGCCCCAACTCTATGACCGCCTGCCGGTGACTGGCGGTAGGATAGCCCTTGTGCCGGCTAAAACCATAAGCCGGATAACGCTCGTCCCACGACACCATCAACCGATCCCGACGGGTCTTGGCCAAAATCGACGCGGCGCTGATACAAGCCACCTTGGCGTCGCCTTTGACGATCGGCTCCTGGGGCAGCGGCAAGGGCAAGGTCATAGCGTCCAGCAGCAAATAATCCGGCGGCGACGGCAGGGCCTCCACCGCGCGTACCATAGCCAGCCTGGTCGCCTGGTAGATATTATACTGATCGATCTCCGCCGGCTCCGCCTCCCCTATGCCCCAGGCCAAAGCCCGCTCCTTGATCAATACCTCCAGCCGCTCCCGCTCCCGAGGGCTGACCTTTTTGGAATCATTCAACCCTGCCAGCCAGCACTCCGGCGGCAAAATCACCGCCGCCGCCACTA
>JAISDE010000214.1 GCA_031265035.1 Peptococcaceae bacterium
AACCGCCCCGCCAACGCCTCGCCCGCCGGGATATCCTGTCGGATCACCACATCCCTGGCCACGCTATCGCTTTCCTCATAAGCCAGCGCGCAGCTCAACCCAGCCGCCCTCAGCATCGCTATGGCCTCACCAATTTCCCATGAAGTCACATCCGGGATCAGGGCATCCTCGTTATTCGCTTCGTCCCCGTCTTCCGAACCCCCCATCGCGGCGGGCGGCGCCTTTCCCCCGCTGATCCAGACCCGCAGCATACCGCCGGCGCTGATCACCCGGTTTGACTCCGGCTCCTGCTTCATGACCAGATCCTTGGGCACCTTATCCTCATAATCCCTGCCCATGACTTGAAAGATCAGCCCTGCCTTATCCGCCGCCGCCGCGGCGTCATCCACATCCACTTTCAGCACGTAAGGCACCCGGGTCTGCCCCTCGCCCACAGGTGTGCCGATAATGGACGCCAACAAGCCGCCGCCCATCATATCGACGGTCATTAGGATGCCCAAGCACAGGACAAGGACGCCCAGCACGCCGCCGCCGATCTTGGCCCACAGCGGCAGTTTACCGGCGTCCGCCTTCTTTTGCTTGACCTTGTTCCTCGCCACCTCTTCCGAGAGCAGGGCCGCCTCAAAGGCGTCGGCGCTTTGGATCCTGTCCGCCGGGTCGACATTCAGAGCGTTCATGATGGCATTCTCGGCGCTTTTGGGCAAGACCGCCCCCAGCTTGGACGGCTCCCGCAGGGTGTCGCCCATCTTGCGCTCCATTGACTCCACCGGCGTAATACCGGTGATCATCTTATAAAAGCTGGCCGCCGCCGCGTACACGTCCGACCAGGGACCCTGATTGCCCCGGCCCCGGTATTGCTCCTCCGGCGCGTAACCCGGCTTCAGGATCACGGACAAGCTTTTGGAATGCAAGGTGGTGGCGTAGCGGGAGGCCCCAAAATCCAGCAGCCTCACCTCGTCGTCCCTCATAATGAAGATGTTGTCCGGCGCGATATCCCGGTGAATGATGCCCGACTGGTGCACGACCTTCAGCGGGGTCAACACCCGCAGTATAATCTCCTTAGCCCTGGGAAAATCCATCTTCCCCTCGTCAGCCAGGATCTCCTTTACCGTCCGCCCCTCCAGATATTCCATGACAATATAGCCGGTTTGATTCTCCAAAAAGCTGTCATAGATATCCACCACCCCCGGCAGGGCGTTGAACTTGGCCAACCGCTGGGCTTCCTCCAGAAAGCTTCTCAGGCCGGCGACGAATTGCTCCTCCGCCTCGCCGGAATACACGGTCAGCACCGTCTGCCCCGGCATCCGGGTGGAGAAATCGCCGGGCAGATATTCCTTGACGGCGATTTTACGCTCCAGCCGCAGGTCAAAGCCCATATAGGTTACCCCGAAGCCGCCATAACCCAGGACGCGGCCGATAAGATATTTCTCCTGCAAGATCGAGCCCGGCGTGATGTGGTAAGCCTCCTTCGCCGGTGTGCCCCAGGCGTAGCCGCAATGGGGACAGGTATTATTGATATCCTCATACTCACCCATACAGCCCAGGCATCTGCGCATGATGATGAACCCCCTATTTGGATTGGCCGCCCCTACCTAGAGGCATTTGGCCTGGCGCCTATGTACACGCATTGCTCCACGGCGTCCCAATACACTTTTTGGCCCAGGGCCTCGCCGACGGCGCGGACGGGCAGATACGTCGTGCCGTTGTAGATAAACGGCTCTATCTTGTCGCCGCTGGGGTTAGTCGGGTTGATCTGTATGCCGTCAACAAAGATCCTGATGTTGTTGAAGGTCACTTGCAGCGTTTTCGTATTGGCGGCGTATAAAGAGCCGGCCGCCAGCATCGACCCGATGATTATACCCACTATCATTCCCTGAATTCTCTTGATCATTGCCTTTCCCTCCTCGTATAATTTTAGCTTTTTTAATCCCTGGCCTTATGCTTATTCTGTATCATGATTATTCTGTATCGCGCTCATTATGTATCGCTGTAATTCCGTATATACTCCCGGATCTCCGCCGCGGAAACCGTCTTCGTAAGCAAATCGTCATATACCGCGGCGCCAAACCGCCTGATCGCGGCCGCCCCCTCACCCGCGGGCAGGACGGCGGTCAAAACATCCGGCAGAAAAGCCAGATTCGCGTTGCCCTCCACAAACTGATCAAAAGTAGCCCTGTGCAGCGGTATCGCCTGATCGTTTTGCAAATAGCGCAGATCCTGAGAATAATTGCTTAATAGGTAACTCAAAAACAGCATCGCCGCCTTGCGCTGATTTTCCGTGGCCTGCAAGGACACGGCCCAGGTATCCGTCAGCTCCGCCGCCCCGCGCCCCGCGCCGTCCGTCAGGGGCGCCACGCTGTAATAACCGGGTAGCGCCGCCTGAACATCCCGGCGTCTGGCGGTGTCGCCGACCAAATACATCAACCGATCACCGGCCAGGGCCGTCAGGGGATCGTAGCCGACGCCCCCGCCCAGGGCCGCCCGCAACTGGATAACGCTGTCCGCCGCCGTGTCTTCTATCCTCAATTGGCCCGCCGTCAAGCCAATATCGCCCCTAAGGGCCAGAAGGCTGCCCAAAGCCTCCCGCTCCGCGCCTACGCCGCCCCGACCTTGGGGCAAACTGTTCCAAGGCGCAAAGCCGCCTGCCGCCCCAGTCGCCCCGCCGCCGGCCGGCGCCGGTACCATTGCGCCCACGGCGACGCCGTCCGGCATTTCCAGCCCCGCCTCGCCGATAGCGTAATCATTACCGTAAAGCACCGTCAGGTGAAAGCCCAAGGGCATAGCGACACCGGTGGGATAAAGGGCCTGGTAGTCCGGCAAAAAAAGATACTCCCTCAGCGGCAGCGACTTGCGCAGCAAATCCAGGGGCGCCGCGTACTGGGTCAAATCCCCGGCGAAACCGTCGGCCTGAAAAAGCGTCGGTCCCGCGCCGGCGCTCAGCGCGGCGGTGATTTTCCGGTCATAAGCCGCCTGCCCCCGAGAGAAATTGAACTCAATCTCAATCTCAAATTGGGGATAGACCGTCGCGAAAGACCGTCTAATCTCCTCATACGCCGCCTGCTGTGACCGCCCAACACTCTCATCCTCGCTCAGAGGCGCCCAAACCGCGATCTTTTCCGGGCCGCTGATGTCGGTCAGCGACTCCGGCCGCCAAACGGTAAGATAAAGGCTTATGGCCGCCGCCACCCCCAAAAACGCCAGGGACAAGGCGGAGATAGCGACGGCCCGCCGCAGCCGCCTTTTTTTGTACTCCACCTCCGGGAAATCCACCTTATTTTTATCCACCAGCGCGTCCTTGAATTGGCTCGCCTTCTGAAACCGCAGCTCCGGCTTTACCGCCAGGGCCTTCATCACCGTCTTGTCCAGATGAGGGGGTAGCTTTACCCCCAGGGTCGAGGGCCTTTTTAGCTGATCATCCACCTGGCGGTCAATAGATTCCTCGGGGATCTGCCCGGTGATCATCTTGTAAAAAGTGGCGCCCAGGCCGTAAATATCCGTATAAGGTCCCTGCTTGCTCTTGGAGCGGTATTGCTCCGGCGAGGCGTAGCCCTGTGTCACCACCACGGTCAGGGTTTTCTCGTCTTCCGTCGCCGCGAATTTCGCCGCGCCAAAATCGATCACCTTGATTTGATTGGCGGCGGTAATATAGATATTGCCGGGATGGATGTCCCGGTGAATAATGCCGGTGGCGTGGATGGCGGCCAGAGCCTCCGCCACGGGCGTGGTAATCTGTATCGCCTCCTCCGGCGAGAGCTTGCCTCTCTGCTTCAAATATTCGCTGAGAGATATGCCCTCCAGATATTCCATAATAATATAGGCCGTGTTGTTTTCCTCAAAGAAGTTGAAAACGTGCACAATATTGGGGTGACGGTCAAATTTCGCCATATTCCTGGCCTCATCCAGGAAACGGCCCAAGGCCAACTGGTAGCTTTCCCGCTTTTCCCCGGAAAAGACCACTACCTGCTTTTCCCCCGGCACGCGGCTCACCAGGCCGGAAGGGTAAAACTCCTTGATGGCGATGATCGTGCCCAACTGCGCGTCCCAGGCTTTGTACAGCGCGCCAAAACCGCCGAAGCCGATCACCGTGCCAATCACATAACGCCCGGCCAGAATCACCCCCGGATGCAGATGATAAGCCTGCTCCGGGGCTGTTCCCTCTACCCAGCCGCAATGGGGGCAAACCCCGAAATCCCCTTTGGGCTTAAAACAACTCAAACATATCTGGCTGCTCGTCATGGCTCACATTCCCCGCTCATAGCCGCCCCGCCGGGCGACTTTTTCCCGCCCCCCGGCGGGGGCTTCTTTCCCGTACAGCGCCTAACCCAGGCGGAAACTGGTCTGCCTGGTACCCAGGATAATCAGGGATCCTATGGGCAGGGCCGATGTGACATTGGTCAGTAGCCGGGTACCGTCCTCTTTGAAGGTGCCGTTGGAGGAATAATCGGTGACATGATAAAGCCGATTGCCCGGGTCATAGGTAATGCCGCAGTGTTTCCGGCTGATATTCTCCGCGCCCTGATCAATAATAATATGGGAGATGGCGGAATCCCGGCCGATGAGCAATTCCTCGCCGGACTGAATGGGAAACTCCGCGCCCTTATACATGCCGCTAACACCTACAACCTTGCCCCCGCGGCCGCCGCCACCGCCATAGGCCGGGCCGCCGCCCGCCGCCGGCTGCCCGCCGCCGTAATAGCCGCCGATCTGCCGCTGCCCGCCACCGTGGCCGCCGCCCAGGGAATGAGCTTCCTTATTCCGCATGGAAAAAAGGATAAAAGGAATCGCCGGAGCGACAAAAATAGATAAAACCAAAAATCCCACGGCGGACTCGGAGTGATCCTTATAAATTATGTAATACGCGATCAGGGACAGCACCAT
>JAISDE010000215.1 GCA_031265035.1 Peptococcaceae bacterium
GGGTTTAGCGCCGCTTGCTGGTCGGCCCGCAGGAATTGGATAAAGCTAATATCTACTTATTGCGTGGAGAATGGGATCATGAGCGATTTCTTAAATAAGCACGGATCGGAGGTGCGTAATATGTTGTACACTGAGTTCAATATTGACGAGGCCAAAAAGGTTTGGCAGGAGGAAGCCAGGGAGGAAGCCATAGAGGAAATGGCTGTAGAAATGCTGATAGACGGCGTCTCGCCTGATATTGTGGCGAAGTACGCCAAAATGCCTACTGAGCGCGTTTTGGTGTTGCTCAGCAAGGACGCTCACTAAAAGGCAATATTCGCGGATTTTTTCCGACTGGGGGGTGGAATTTATTTCAGCGGCTGAGCGGGTTATTTCTGAGGGCGTTATTTCCAACCAGGCCGCCCGGGATTTTTTAATCCGGCATCAGCGGCTCCACCGCCGGGAGACGGCCACCGTCGCCAATATCTTGGACTATTTTGAACAAGTGGGCTGCGTTCAGTACGATCCGCTGGACGTGGTGGGTCGCAATCCGGAATTGGTATTGCAGTCCCGATTCGCCGGTTTTGACCGGGGGCTTTTGTCCGATATGCTTTACCGCGAGCGCGCGCTAATCGACGCCTACGACAAAGAGCAGGCGATTGTCAGGGCCACCGACTGGCCGCTGTTGCGGCGGCTTCGCACCCGGGGCGAGGTGAGCCAGCGGGATATACTGGCCTACCGCGGGCAGACCCGGGCCCTGGAGTATGTTGACCTGATTCAGGCCGAGGTGGTGAGTCGGGGGCCGTTATTCTCCCGGGAAATCAAGCTGGAGCTGGTCAACTTTGGCGACAATTGCCGCTGGGGACACAAGCGGCTGTCCGGCGCGGTGATGGAGTATTTGCTGGTCAGCGGCGTATTGGGGGTACATCATAAGAAAAACACGTTGCGGGCTTATGACCTCATTGAGAGGCTTTTGCCGGCGGCTTTACTGCGCGCGCCCGATCCCTTCGAGGATGACGAGGCGTTCCTGCTTTGGTATCTCAAGCGCAGGATCGGCAGCGTCGGTATGCTCTGGGAGCGCCAGGGCGGCGGCTGGAACGGCCATTACCTGCGGGATAACGCCACGCGAAAACGGCTGCTGGCGCGTTTGGTGGGGCAAGGCGAGATTATCCCCATCCGGGTCGAGGGGATTGATGATTTATTGTATGTCCGTAATGAGGACGCCGCTCTCTTGGAGCGACCGGTGGAGTATGACGGCCAGATTCGCGTCCTGGCCCCGCTGGATAATCTGATCTGGGATCGTGGCCTGACGGAAAAGCTCTTTGGCTTCCAATACAGCTGGGAGGTGTATCTGCCGGTCGCCAAGCGCAAATATGGCTATTATGTTTTGCCGGTGCTATATCAAAACCGGATTGTGGCGCGGTTTGAGCCTGCCCAGCAGCGCGGGGCGACGGCTTTGCGGATCGGCAAATGGTGGTGGGAGGCGGGCGTCAAGGTGACGCCCGCTTTGCGGCGGGCCGCAGAGCGGGGCTTGGCGCTATTTGCCGCCTACCTTGGCGCAAGTGAGGTGGAGCGCCCGCCCTGGTAACGCGTGTCAGCTAAAACTTGTCAGCAAGCGGTAAGAATTTTTTCCGCCAGACAAGGCAGAGGAAAAACAACATTGCAGAAATCAAAGCACGCTTATGGCTATAAGTTCAACGAGGAACAGATGAACAAGCAGTCTATCCTGTAACGAGCCGCCAACCTTATCCTCATAACAGTCCCTTAATCAGCTTGTCGCGGTCGAGTTTGCGCCTGCTCTCTTTCAGACTGTCGGCGGTGTGGTTCTCCGAGCAACAGCGTGTTGAGAGACATCCCTCCGACAACGCCGTCTGACGGGAAAAAGGCCGTCGCTTGGTAAAGTTTTATTTGGCATGCGCTACTAGTATGTAGACTGACGAAATCGGCATATTGGGCAGCCTAAATTTTCCTGTCCATAAGGGTGTTGTAAGGGACGCTCAACATTATATATTTTGTTACATTGACGTGAAAAAACTTTGGCCGCGCCGAAAACCTGCGCGAAACCGGTATTTGGTAAAGCCGGTATTTGACAAAGGAATCTGACAAAAAGGAGGCGCTTGGCCTTGGAGATCAGCTACGTAATTGTTCAGGCGGGGGGTAAAGGGGCCAGATTGGGGCATTTGACGGCCAATAAGCCCAAAGCCCTGGCGCCGGTAGAGAATCTGCCCATTCTGTTTCATCTGTTCCGCCTGTACCCAAATAAGCGGTACATCATCATAGCTGACTACAAGAAAGAGGTGTTGCGGGAGTACCTGGCGGCCTTCGCCCCGGTGACCTATCAGGTGGTGGACGCCGACGGCCAGGGGACTTGCGCCGGCGTTGGGCGGGCTCTGGCGTTATTGCCACCGGGCCAGCCCTTTATGCTCATCTGGTCGGACTTGATCCTGCCGGCGAATTTCGCCCTGCCCGACCGGCCTGGCCGCTACATCGGCGTCTCCCAAGGCTTCCCCTGCCGCTGGAGCTACCAAGACGGTAAGCTCGCGGAGGAACCCTCTGAGCGGCAAGGGGTCGCCGGGCTATTTATCTTTGAGAGCAAGGACGCCCTGGCGGATGTCCCGGCCAGCGGCGAACTGGTTCGTTGGCTGAGCGGCAAGGATATGAGCCTCACCGAGCTGGGGCTGGCCGGGGCCAGGGAATATGGCTTGCTGGCCGAGTACGAGGCCCTGGGGGCGGATAGATGCCGCCCGTTCAATAAGATCACGGTAGACGGCGCTATGGTGATCAAAGAGGGGATCGACGAGCGGGGGCGGGAGTTGGCCCGGCTGGAGCGCCAATGGTACGAGTACGCCGGGCCGCGGGTACCGGGGGATATACCCCAGCTGTACGGCTGGTCGCCGCTGCGAATGGAGCGGATCAAGGGCCAGGCCATCTACGAGTATACAGATTTTACCGCTAGGGAGAGGCTGGCCGTCTTGCGCCAGCTGATCGAGGCTTTGAGGCGGCTCCACAGCTTGGGGCGAGTACCAGCCGACACCTTCAGCCTGCGGGAGGCTTATTATGGCAAGACCATGCGAAGGCTGAGCCAAATCCGGGACTTGGTGCCCCTAGCTGACCGAAAGACGATCACCGTCAATGGCCAGGAGTGCCGCAATGTGTATTTTTACAGGCGGGATCTGGAGCGACGGCTGGAGGCTTTGCGCTGTGACAGTTTCGCGTTTATCCACGGCGATTGCACTTTCTCCAACCTGTTGCTGCGAGACGATAAGGAGCCTGTGTTTATCGACCCCAGGGGGTATTTCGGTCACACGGAGCTGTATGGCGACCCCAACTACGATTGGGCGAAGCTGTATTACTCCTTGGCGGGCAATTACGACCGATTCAACCTGAGAGACTTCCGCCTGACCATCGGCGGGGATGTAGGTAAGAATATGGGCGGGAGTGTTGGTGGGAGTATTGGTGGGAGTATTGGCGATAATGTGGGCGGGGATATAGGCGATAGTGATGTGGATTTAAGGATCGGCTCCAATCATTGGGAGGCTTTGGCGGATGACTTTTTCCGGCTGTCCGGCGCCGACCCGAAGACTATCAAGCTGCTCCACGGGGTGATTTGGCTCTCGCTGACCACCTACGCCTGGCAGGATTACGACTCGATCTGCGGCGCTTTTTACAATGGGCTGTATCATCTGGAGGAAGCGTTATGACGGGGCGTTTTGAGAGGACTTTGGGCCTCATCGGCGACGCCGCCCGCTCAATTCGCGAGGACGAGTTCGCGGCCTTGAAGCGGGATTGCGTCGCCGCTCTGGCGGCGGGGCGCAAGCTCATCGCCTCCGGCCTGGGCAAGAATGTGCCGATCTGCGAGAAGTTCGTGGGCACCCTGAATTCCCTGGGTATCCCCGCCGCCTTTATGCACACCAACTCGGCGGTGCACGGCGACCTGGGCCTTGTCCAAAGCGGCGACCTGGTGATCGTGCTGAGCAAGAGCGGCGAGACGACGGAGTCCATTCACCTAGTCCGCCTGCTGAGGGAGCTGGATTGCGTGATTTGGCTGCTGTCCTTCAGTCGGGACAGCGCGCTTTATCGCGAGGTGCCCCGCCGGCTGATTATTCAGCTGGCCCATGAGGGCGACCGGTGGGATATCCTGCCCAACAACTCGACGGTGCTGAACCTGATCGTGCTGCAAGAGCTGGCCATGACCCTGGCCGAGGAACGGCGGGTGGATATCGGCGCGCTCAGGCGCAACCATCCCGGCGGGGCCATCGGGGCGCGGCTGACGGCGGAGCCGGCGGTGGAGCCAGCCGCGGAGCGAGCGGGTGAGCGGGCGGCGGAGCAAGGGCCTGAGCGGGCGAGTGGACAAGGGCCTGAGCGAGCGACAAAGCGTCCGCCCGGTCAAGAGCCTGGGCGGACGCTGACCCTTTCCCCCCTGGGCCACACCTGGATACTGGATCTGGACGGTACCCTGGTCAAGCACAACGGCTACAAAACCGACGGGCGGGACACACCTCTGGATGGCGCGGCGGATTTTCTGCGCCGCCTGCCGGCGGGGGACATGATCGTGCTGGTCACGTCCCGGGCGCTGGCCGACCGGGACGTGACCGAGGCTTTTCTTAGGGAGAGCAGTATACGTTACGATCATATCATCTACAACGCGCCCTACGGCGAGCGGATACTGATCAACGACCGCAAGCCCTCCGGGCTGCGTACGGCCCTGGCTATATGCCCGGAGCGGGACAGCGAGGTAGATATAGCGATAGAGTTATGTGAGGGACTATGAGCGACGCAGCTATGGAAATAGCGGATGTAGACGCGGCGCGGGAGTATTGGCTGTACCGGGAAATAGATACCTTTGACGCCGTCCTGTTACTGCCAGACAGCGACGAGGCTTGGAATGCCCGCTTGGAAGCAGCGTTCGCCGCCAAGCTGCGGTGGCGAGGCCGCCGGGGCACAGTGATCCGGGGCGAGGATGCCAGACGGCTACTCGCCCTATACTCCCTCTATGAGTTTACGGATAAGCTGATCATCGGCTCCCTGGACGCGCCGCCTGGCCGCAAGCTCCGCAACCTGCTTGACAGCGGCGTAGCCTCGGCCGGGACGCTTATTGACGACGTGATTCTGGGTTCGTTGTGAATTTGCCTTTTTTTCTGTTTGAGCGCCGTCGAGGTAGACTTGGGACATGCTGTGATTTCACAATTAAAATCATAAATAAGAAAATTATCAATTATCAAGACGAAAAATCAAAAAAACAATCAAAAAAATATTTTGTCTGAGGGGTAAATCCCTATTGAAATTTGAGGGATTTGACGCCATAATATAGTTATAGAGAATTTGGGCCGCCGCTATATTTAAGGTGGCCCGCGAGCAAGGCGCGAAAAGGAGGTGCGGGTATGAGTTTGACTGTAGGCAACGTAGTCGCTAATTATACTTATACCTACCAAAACAAGCTGCGTCCCCGGCTGGACAAGGATGACAATGGCTATCTGGGTAAAGCGGAGATCAGCAATTACGCCTCAGCCTACCAAAAGACCACCGGCCAGACCTTGGATGTGGATAAAATCATGTCCACCTATGACGAGGACGGCGACGACAGGCTGAGTTACCGCGAGCAGGATCAAATGAACCTGGCTGACGCCTTGGGGATGGACAACCTGGCTAAAGCGTGGGCAGCGTCCAACACTGTCCAGACGCCGATTGAGGACACCACTGACTCCGCGGGTACCGGTACCGGTAGCGGCGGCGCCAGCGCTCCCGCTCAGACGAACCCAGGCCAAAAGCCGGATAAATTACCCAACCCCGTCGAGGGTGATTGGTTCGACGGCCTATCCTCCGCCAAGAAAATTTCCCTTTTCAACGTAGTGGCCAGAGCCGAGCAAAACAACTATTTTTTCAACAATCTACAGATATTCAACCGCAGTTCCCTGTTTAATCCCTATTCTTCCAGAGGGTTGTTCGCCAATGCCAATGTTATTTCCGGCGGTATGCTGAACATGTTCGCTTAAAAGTCCGTTGAAAGTCCGTTAAAAGGGCCGTTATAAAGATACGCGAGAGCCGGCAGGAAAAAATCCTGTCGGCTTTTTACGTCTCTCATCCTTTTAGGTATAGTTCGCGCCGCCAGATCATCATATACTGAATATATATAAAGCGCCCGGCATGGGCGACAGCTTAGCGATGAAAGTTCGCCGCGCGCCTTGGTAGTAGGAAGCGCTAGCCAAGAGCAAGGGCCGCCGCCGCGAGGCGGGGCCTGGAGGAAGCTGGAGGCAAAATCCCGAACTGACGAACAGAAATCGCATATGAAGCCGGATCAGGGTGGATGAGCCGCGGGGCGGCGAAATCCCATACTACCCGAGCTCTATCCGGCGGATGCGGCAGTTGGCGGGAGGAAAGCTGTCATCCTTACCCGGGGAGATCTGGATGGTATGCCGCGGCGGCTTAGGCGTGGTAAGCCGTGAGTAACCCATACTGAAAGGTATGGCTGAGCATCCAGAAGTCTGTTCGATCCATAGTACTGAATAAAACCCGCCGAAAGACGGGCGAGGGAAGGGATCGACGGTAAACGGCGATCTGTGGAAAAGAACACTGGCGCCGCCAATCAGCTTAACCCTGATCAGATTAACCCTGGGAGGGCCAACGGGAGAAGCGCGGGTGGAACCCAAAGCGATGCCGACGGGTGCTGGGCGAACAGATCCGAGTAGACAGCGGCGCGGCCTGCCGCTTTCGCCGAATACTGAACCGCCGTACGCGAAACAGCATGTGCGGTGGTGTGGGAGGATGACGGTTAGCCACCGTCTTCTCCTTTTTTAGGCGTTTTTAGGCTGAGTTTATGCCAATATATGCCGATATATCGCCGATATATCGCCGGGGGTCATCCCCTGACCAGCTGAAGTTCTTCCCCGGCGGCGAGGATCAAGCGGCCCGCCGCCTCAAATAGCTCGGCCCGCTGGCGGCTGAACAATTCGCCCGGAGCCATATGGTATGGTATACTATGCCGTGCCCCGATCAGCGCGGCGCACTCGGACGCTTCCGCCGTGTCCATATTGTATATCCCGTCGCAACACAAAAACGCGTAATCCAGCCCCCGCTTCGCCAGGCTCGCCATCCCCGCGGTTTTGGACGTGTCGCCGGAGATATAAAGCTGTACACCGTCGCTAAAAGTGAGAATATAGCCGACGCACTGGGCGGGGTCATGGTTTTTGTTGCCTGCCTCGACGGCCTCCACGGTCACATAGCCCAGGTCGAAGGTCTGACGCGCCCCGCCATTGAGGGCTTCCTTCTCGGTGATTGTCTCGCACCCCGGCTGTCTGGAAGTGATCAGCTTAACCTGATTATGGTCGCTGTGCTGATGCGTCACCAGAATCAAATCCGCCGGCAAGTCATAGCCGTCGCCTACATAGGGATCCACATAGATCACCTTGCCCTCCGCCGTTGTGACCCGGAGGCTGCCATGCCCCTGATATAAAACTGTCGCCATAGTTTTTCCCCCTCGCTGATTATATTTTCAGGCCCCGCATATTCTCAGGCCCGCTATCGACCCATCTCATCCCTCTATGCGATGAGCATAACATATCGACCGGTAAAATACAATAAATTCAGCCAGAATCCGAGCGGGCATAAATTCGCGTTAATTCGCGTGAATTCGCGTGAATTCGCGGATTCATAAATTCAACCAGAATTCAAGTGGATTTCAAGCGAAATTCAACCGGCCCTTGTATATTTCTCTTGTATATTTCTCTTGTATATTTTGTGGCGTGGCGATATGCTGTCTATTGTCGCCAACCAGTATAATTCCGAGATCCTCGCGCCCGCCCCGGCGGCGGATACAGCAAATTTTGGGAGGCACTATGAAATTGGGAGGCACTATGAAAAAAGTGAGAAAAGCGCTGGTGTTCATCTTGGCGGCGTTGACCTTCGCGATGCCCGCGGCGTTCGCGGCGGGCTGCGCCCAGACAGGCGCCGGGGTGGAGACGGCGCCGGCGGGCGGCGGCTCAAGCACGGCCGCGGGCGCGGGCGATAGAGCCGCTGGCGGCGGGGTCGTCGATCTGGCGGCGGTTGCCAGCGCCGGGAATTTTACTGTCTCGTATGAGTACAAGGACGAGGATAGCGACGCCGATTGGGACGAGGCAGCCGCGGTTTATATCGCCTTTGACGGCGCGACCGCGGGAATTTCCGGCCCTGGGGGTGACGCTGGGGCCGGCGCCGATGTCGGTACCGATGTCAGTACCGGCTCTGACGCTGGCTCTGACCCTGGTACAGGCGCCGATGTCGGCGCGGTCTTCGCTGATCAGACCCTCGCCATTTCCGGCCCCGGCACCTATGTGCTATCCGGGACGCTGGCCGACGGCCAGGTTTTGATTGACGCGGGCAAGGACGACCTGGTGCGCCTGGTGCTAAACGGCGTTACCCTGCGCAACGAGACCGCGCCGGCGATTTACGCGCCCAGGGCGGCGAAGGTCGCGCTGATACTCGCGGACGGCACCGAGAACGAGATCTCGGACGGCGTCGGTCATGTGGTTCCCGACGGCAGTGACGACCCGGACGCGGCGATTTTCGTCCAGGACGATTTAAGCGTCACAGGCGGCGGGACGCTTACCGTAATCGGCAGCAATCACCATGGCATAAGGGCGCAAGATAGGCTGGTGATCACGGGCGGCGAGATAAACGTAACCGCGGCGGGGGACGCGCTGCGGGGGCGGGACGGCGTGGCCGTACTCGGCGGCGGCTTGACGCTGATCGCCGGCGGCGACGGCATCCAAGCCAACAACGATAATGACTCCGCCAAAGGCTTTGTCATCATCGACGGCGGCGCTTTAGATATACAAGCCGGCAGCGACGGCATTCAGGCCCACAGCGCTCTAACTGTCAACGGCGGCGAGCTGCGAGTCACGACCGGCGGCGGCAGCGCCAACGCTCCGGCCCGGGAGGCGGATTTCCGGGGCGGTTGGGCTGGCTGGGGCGGCGCGCGGGACGGCGGTCGGGACGGCGGCCAAGGCCAGGCGGCAGCCCCGCCAGAAACAGTCGAGCCGGAAATGATCCCACCAGGAATGACCCCGCCAGGAATGACCCCACCGGAAGGAACCCCGACGGAAACCGCCCTGCCGGAAACCATCGGGACGGCGGAGGCTGTCAGTATGAAAGCGCTGAAAGCCGGCCAGCTGCTTGCCATCACGGGCGGCGACATTATCATTGACGCGGCGGACGACGCTATACACTCAAACGATTTGCTGATCGTTACAGACGGCAAACTCAACCTGCGAACCGGTGACGACGGCCTGCACGCCGACGCCGGGCTGACAATTTCCGGCGGCGAAATCAATATCCCCGTCTGCTACGAGGGTATAGAGGGGCTTTCCGTCACCGTCAGCGGCGGCGCCATAACCATAGCCGCGGACGACGACGGGATCAACGCCGCCGGCGGCGTTGACAGCTCTCTGCCTGGGGGCGGGCCCAGGGGCAGGGACAATTTCGCCGCCAACGGCGACAGATACGTACGGATTGCCGGCGGGACGCTGGATTTGTACGCGCCTCACGACGGTATTGATTCCAACGGCGATGTCTTTCTGGAGGGCGGCTCGATCAAAATCAGCGGGCCCTCCCAGGGCATGGAAGGTGCCATCGACTTGGACGGCAACCTGACTGTCAACGGCGGCGAGCTGATCACGGCGGGCAGCGTCTCCGGCGTCTCGCGGGATTCCGCCCAGCCGTCGCTGCTGGTGTCCTACAGCCGGCAGCAGGCGACCGGCAGCGTGATAGCGATCAAAGACGGCGGCGGCGACACGCTGCTCGAATATACGAGCAAAATCGCTTTCGCGGCGTCCGGGTTTACCTCGGGATCGTTTAAGCTAGGCGAGACTTACTCCCTCTACATAGACGGCGAGAAGCGCGCGGATATAAGGCTGGATAATATCATCACCAGCGTCGGCGATGACGGCGGCGCTTACAATGGCTGGGGCAGGGGTGGCAGAGGCATGCCCGACGGCGGCGCTCCCGGCGGGGGCCTGCCTCCCAATGGCGGAGGCGGCAGAGGCGCGCTTCCCGACGGCGGGGGCGGAGGTGGCAGAGGCGCATTTCCCGACGCGCCGCCCGGCGGCCCGCCTCCCAATGGCGGCGACAGGGCTATGCCGCCAGGCGACGCTCCTGATGAGGGCGGCTTGCCTCCCGGCGGCGGCGCTCCCGGCGCCCGACGCCCCCAATGACGGCGGAGGCGGCAAAGACGCGCTTTCCTCTCACGACGCGCCTCCCGGCGGCCTACCCATGTCGGCCAACGCCGTGCGTCCCGTCAGGGTGACGCCGTTTTCCTGCATGAATTTCTGCATGATTCATACTGTGATATAGGGGGGCGCTGATGGACATTACTGTAAAGAACGCTATTGAGGAATTTCTTATTGAGCAGCAAATCCGGGGTAACTCTTCCCGGACGCATGAGTATTACCGGCAGAATTTGGACCGTTTCGCCTGCTTCCTGCCCGCTGAGAGGAAATATATTGACTCGGTGTCTCTCGCTGATTGTAAGGGGTATTATCTGCGTTTGGCGGGCAATCCCGCTTTGACCAGTTCCACTGTACAGACTTATATTCGGGCTGTCCGGGCGTTCCTCTCTTGGTGCTTTGAGCAGCGTTATTTATGCCAGAATATCCCGGAGAGATTTAAGTTA
>JAISDE010000059.1 GCA_031265035.1 Peptococcaceae bacterium
GCCACATCGGTGAAGACCTTGCTATTGTCGGCGAGCTTTACCTCGGCTGAGCCGGCCAAGGGTATATACATCAGGCTGCCCTTGGCCAGGGACTTCCGGATCACCGTCGTCTCGCCGTCCGATCCTGTTTCCCCAGCGCAAAAGTGGATCACAAATCTATTAGCGTGACCACTGTTACACGGCTTTGCTGATTTACCGTTTGCTAGAGAATAAGCTGGATCAATACGGGACACATTTCACTACAGACAATATTCTTGACACGCCGCGGGGCATGAGTGTAGTAAATATAAAGGACACCTTATACGCGGCGACATATAAGGCGAGTAAAGTATGCTCCGCCCTGAACGGGGTGTTCAATTTGGGGCCTGACAAAAAATACTACCAGCCAAAGGAGCTGAACAAAAAATTGCGACAGATCTCAGGCTAGAGGCCCTATCGACGCGGCGGAGCTCAACTACTATGGGCATATGGGCGCGCGGAGTTAGTTATCCAGGTCAGCGCGGCGTTAAACGCCGTCCGCGGCTTGGTTTGGGCAAGAGATATTATCTTCCGAGGGGGCTGAGTAAAAAAATAATAAAATTTTTAAGGTTGGTATTTCATACAACACTTTTTAAAGCGGAAAGCGGGCGCGAATCCACTGTTTAAGCGGATTCGCGCCCGCTCCTGATTTTTAAGTGTCGAAAACGAGATTATAGTAATATTCGTGGCGTGTCAAGTGGGATTTTCGCGATCTCACCGATATTTTACCGATATTTTACCGAGTTTTGCCGGCCTGTACGGTTTGCTATGCTTTTACGTGTTGCCCCGATTTGCCGCGGTTTCGCGGCAGACGGCATCCGCCGCGCCTGACATCCCGGCCCGAGGTTTTTTGGACGCCGGGAGAAGGCCGGAAGGATGAGAGTGACAAGCCATGATGGTGTGACAGGCCCTGAGTGAGCGACGGGCAAAGCAAAAAGACAGAGCGTTTGTACCAACTCTGTCCGCCAACTTTCTGTCAACTTTTCTCCCTGCCAGCTTTTTTCCGCCTAGCGACTTTTCCCGGCCGCCGCCAAAACTATTTTCTCTCGCCCAACAACGCGCGCAACACCGTTATCTCGTTGTGCCGGGCGTCCTCCCGCAGACGCTACAACTCACTCTCAACGCTAATATCCGCGGGATGCTTTCTTACCTCATCCAATCGCGGTCTATATTTTCCGCTCTGGCGTCAATGATAAGTTCAATATATACCGTATTATCCGTGACTTGAAAAAGAATCAGCAGATACTTACCAAGAGCCAGCTTACGGTATTTCCCGTGCCGGATATATGGATTGTTATAATATGCGCAACGTTCCGGCAGACCCTCCAATGAAGTAATATTTTCCTCGAAGTGGTCAAACAACTCCTCAGCAGCTTTAGCGCTCACCCGCGCGAGAAATTTCGCGTGTTCAAAAAGCATGTCCCGCGCCTGGCTTGAGACGACGACTTGATATTTCGATCCCTCACTCATCGGCCGCGCCACCGGACATGCCGCGTAGCATAGCCCGGCCTTCCTTGATTACTTCCCGAGCGGGGTAATCCGAGACACCACGCAGCCTGCCGGCCTCAACGGCCAATAACCGCTCCCGTATATCCAGTTGCTTTTCACGCTGATAAAAGGCGTTTATTTCCATCACCACAAGATCGCCTTCTCCGTTGACAGTTAAATGTATAGGCTCACAGGTGGATTTGCACATTTCAGAAATCTCTTTATATCCGCTCCGGATCGCTTTGGATGATTTGATAATCATAGTGGGCACCTCTTTCAATGATCGTATTATGCTCTAATTGCATACTAATTATATTGCCGTATTTCAGGCATGTCAAAGTGAAAACACCAATTTATTGTTTCACGAATCCCAAGGTTTTTTGGACGCCGGGAGAAGGCCGGAAGGATGAGAGTGACAAGCCATGATGGTGTGACAGGCCCTGAGTGAGCGACGGGCAAAGCAGAAAGACAGAGCGTTTGTACCAACTCTGTCCGCCAACTTTTCTCCCTGCCAGCTTTTTTCCGCCTATCGACTTTTCCCGGCCGCCGCCAAAACTATTTTCTCTCGCCCAACAAAGCGCGCAACGCCGCTATCTCCGCGTCCTTGTCAGCCAGAGCGGCGGCCTTGTCGGCCAAAGCGGCGTCTTTGTCAGCCAACTTGGCGTCCTTCTCGGCTACCACGCCACGCCATTTGGCGTCGCGGGCTTTCTCCGCTTCCTGCCTGGCGTGACGCAACGCCGCCACCTCGTTGTGCCGGGCGTCCTCCCGCAAACGCTCCAACTCCCTAAACTCGGATGACGCCGTTATCTCCCGGTACGCCTCGATTGCCTGTCTCACCACTGACACCCCCAATCCCTCAAGTTTCCTCAAATCTTCCTCTGTTCTCGCCCGAAACAAAGACAGCATCAACTCTAACTCATTCTCAACGCTAATATCCGGCGGCAGCTTTCTTACCTCAAAATAGTGCATGCACATCTTGTCCGACAGCGGCTCATGGCGATCCACCTCCAGCGGCTGTTTGGCGGTATCTCGGGGTTAGTGATCTTGAACAGGGTGTCGCTGGTGAATTTGTATTTTAACTCAGTCATATCAACACAATCTCTACACTGATTAGATTAGCACATTCCCATCTTAATTTCAACCCTGGGAACGCCTTGGATATTCGAGATCGGCAGCGGTGGTTACAGTCGTCGCGCATAGCTTTCTACCCCTTCTTTCGACACTTTATTACTATAATATTACTTTACATCCATATTATAGTAATATTCATGGCGTGTCAAGCGGGGTTTTCGCGATTTCACCGATATTTTACCGAAATATTTTGATAATACGCGCTTTTTTTATTTCTTTTGGCGGGCGGCTATAGTATAATAAATAACTATAGGGGGGCGCGTGTGGGGACACGCGCGAAAGTGTGTCGCGGCAGTGTAAGCAGAAAAGGAGGAATTGGCAATGACGGATTATCGGAAAATGTGGGAAGACCTGGGGATGGATCTGGAGACTCATGACCTGCTGTGCGAGGCTTTGCCTCAGGCGTTTGGGGATGTGTATCTTTCCCAAAAAAACCGGCCCGAGGGCATGGGCTACTACAACTTTGTGGTGTCGGAGATCCACGGCGTGCGACCCGCGGAGCTGGTAGAGGCGCAAAAAAAAGGCGTCAAGGTATTTGGCACCTTCTGCGTGTATGTGCCCGATGAGGTGGTGTTCGCGGCCGGCGGTATCGCCACGGGGCTGTGCGGCGGCTCCCAGTTTTGGGTGCCCAGCGGCGAGAAGGTACTGCCCGCGGCGACCTGCCCGCTCATCAAGGCGTCTGTCGGGGCGCGGCTGGATCGCACCTGTCCCTTTTTCAGCATCGCCGATATTTTTGTGGGTGAGACTACCTGTGACGGCAAAAAGAAAGCCTGGGAGATCCTAAAACAATACGCCCCCGTATATGTGATGGATCTGCCCCAGCAAAAGCGCGCCAAGGATGTGGCTGACTGGGCGGAGGAAATCCGCGCGTTCCTGGCCGAGGTAGAAAAAGTGACCGGCAATAAGGTCACCGCCGAGAGCCTGAGCGGGGCCATCAAGCTGATCAACGACAAGCGCCGGGCGCTACGTCGGCTGTATGATTTCCGCAAGCTGCCCAATCCGCCCATCAGCGGCAAGGACTGCCTGCTCATTTCCCAAATCGCTTTTTACGACGATCCGACCCGCTTTACCGAGATGACCAACAAGCTGTGCGACGAGTTGGAGCAGCGGGTCAAGGACGGCGTGGGCGTGTATGCCCCCGGCGCCAAGCGTATCCTGTTTACCGGCACGCCTATGGCTATCCCCAATTGGAAGCTACACCATATAGTGGAGAGCGGTGGGGCCGCCGTGGTGGGCGAGGAAACCTGCACCGGCATCCGTTATTTCGACAATTTGGTGGACGAGAGCCAAACTACTCTTGACGGCATGATCAACGCGCTGGCCGAGAGGTACATGAAGATCAACTGCGCCTGCTTCACCCCCAACGACGCCCGGGTTGACGATATCAAGCGTTATGTGAAGGAATACAAGGCCAACGGCGTTGTGGATATCAATCTGAAATTCTGCGCCCTGTACGATATAGAGGGGTTCCTGGTGGAAAAGGCCCTCAAGGAGGACAGCATCCCGGTTTTGGGGCTGGAGAC
The DNA here is from genome assembly GCA_031265035.1 of Peptococcaceae bacterium. Lineage (GTDB taxonomy): Bacteria > Bacillota > Peptococcia > DRI-13 > UBA5745 > JAISDE01. The sequence continues at coordinate 4,161 of JAISDE010000059.1, forward strand.
CGATTACAGCGACGAGGACGCCGCCCAGCTGCGCACCCGCGTGGGCGCTTTCCTGGAAATTTTGAACGCATGATGGGGTAATTGATGGCGGATAAAGAGCTGGCCTGGTATGTATTGTTTAATAACCATACCCAAGGTCTTTTGCTGGACGGGCTTTTGCGGGCGGCGGGACTGCGGGCCACTATCGTGCCAACGCCCTGGGCTTTGAGCAAAAGCTGCGGTATAGCTCTGGCCCTGTCAGCGGACGAGGTGGAGGCCGCTCGGGCGCTGATCCAGCGGGAAGGCGCGGAGATTCTGGCGATCGCCAGCCTGGAGCAGGATATCGATCCCCTGCGGGATCGTTACTGCTAAAGTGCCCGGCGCCGCTACGGACTCGGCGCCGCCGGGAGGCAGCCGCTAAACGGGAGGTAAGGTATTGTTTCTTGGCGTAGACATAGGCAGCACGGCGGCCAAGGTAGTTTTGCTGGCGGCCGATGGGCGGCGGACGCTGTATAGCGCCGTTCTGCCCACCGGCTGGAACAGCGCCGATACCGCCTTGGCCATAAGGGAAAAGCTGACGGCGCTGGGGCATGACCTCGCCGCCGCCAAGGTGGTGGCGACGGGGTACGGGCGAGTTTCGGTGCCTTATGCCGATACTACCGTCACCGAGATCACCTGCCACGGGCGCGGCGTGTCGCGCCTGTTTGGGCGTGACTGCACCGTGCTGGACATCGGCGGGCAGGACACCAAAA
>JAISDE010000074.1 GCA_031265035.1 Peptococcaceae bacterium
CGTAAAATCCTCGAAGGAAGCCTCCTCCTGAAAGTATGACCGCACAAGATAATCGACGATCGCGGAGCGGCTTTTATAAACCCGCTCGCCGCTAATAGTAATATAATTTTTATAAACAACACTTTCCGCTTTATGCCTGATTTCCGGGGGAAAGGCTTCGTCTGTGAGCAAATCGCCAACCGGCAACTCGCCGCGTTTACCACAGGCTATAACAAGATAGTTGTAAGTCATATCATCTTCGCCGAACGCTAGCGAAAAATCTTTTCGCGAAAAACGGTATTTTCTGAACAACTCAATGTATTTGTCCTCGGCGACATCAGGCTTGACTCTCAAGCATTGCGAAATCACTTGACGCGCTCGCTCTCTGGTGACACCGGCCGCGCCTCCGATCGCCGCGAGCGTTTGCCCCCGCAAGCGCTTTAAGAAAAACTCCCGGTGGTTCTCCTTTGAAATGCTCTGCCCATATTCGAGGATGGTTTTTCTCCGGCGCTCAATCTTGCTTCCAGTGGAGATAATCATCCCATCAGCTGCCATCTCATCTATAACTTCCGCTATAACGCCGCCAGCGAACACATTTTCCGGGAGCAGCGCCTCGATCTCAGATCGCTCCGCTCCAAACGTAAACCCGGATAAAAGATCCAATATTTCATGCTTGAGCGCGCGGCGAAGATATTCTGCCGCGAATAAGTCCTTTGAATCGACCGCGCGGCCATCTTCCTCCGCTCGCTCAAAAACCGGCAAAAGCTCTTGATAGAGCTTAATGCGGCTCACGACGAGGGTATTGGCGATTTTAGCCACAAAAGCTTTGCATGACACATTTTCCTTGGCCGGCAATGCCTGTTCTTTCACTTCCTGGAAGGAGAGCGTCTCCAATTTTGACAGTATTTCACCCGCGCTCTTTACGCCCAGTTTTTTAATCGACAACAGCGCTTCTTCCGTCACGCCAACGAGCTTGGAGGCATAATCAAAACCGGCGTTTTTCAGACAGTTATAGCTTCTGACGGACAAGTTGAGCTCATCAAGCGGTATGTCCTCTCGCGGTAAACCATACGCGTCAAGAAACACGCTGACGGATTCCTCCGCTCCACTTTCCTCCGCATAGCTTTCCTCCTTGGCTGTGGCCGCGCTTTTCGTAACGATGGACATTTGCCCTCCTAAAAATGTAACGTAATATCCGTATTAAACCATATATATCCGTATTAAACCATATATATAGGCAAAGCGCAACCAAAAATTTAATCCGGTGGCCTTTATAAATTTTGGGTAAATTTTGCGTTTCCCCGCTAGTTTTTCCACTTGGCGAACAGGTTCGCCAATCCTTCCTCAAGTTATCTTAAACCCTCCCAATAGCAACAAACGCGCGGTTATTGTAACGCGCGTTTGTTGCTATTTTGTGGAAAAAGCCGGCGTCGAGAGTCGAGTCGTCGCCTCAGCCGGTGAGCTTATTTATCAGCTTGAGCGCGGTGTTAAACCAAAAAGGCTCCATGCGCCGGGTCACGTCCTCTAGGGCTTTGCTGATCCGGATATGCTGCGGGCATTTTTTCTCACAGGCGCCGCATTTGACGCAACTTTTGCCGCTGGAATGCCGCTCCGGGTGATTGACGCCCGTGCTGGTCAAATATTGCTGCATACCGGATACAAAGCCCGCCGCGTAGGACATATTGTAAGCGGCGAAACAACCGGGGATATTCACGCCCTGGGGGCAGGGCATACAGTAGTTACAGCCGGTGCAGGGAATCTTGTAGGCTTGGCGGAACGCCGCCACGGCGGGCGGGAAAACCGCCGCCTCCCGGGCCGACAGCATACCCGGCGCCGCGGTCGCGGCGGTCTTGAGATTATCCGCCAGCTGCGCGTCGCTATTCATTCCCGACAGCACCACCGTCACCTCGGGTTGATCCCACAGCCAGCGCAAGGCCCAGGCCGCCGGGGACAGGCTGCTGTCCGCCTCCTGAAAGCACTTCGCCGCTTTGGCGGGCAGCCCATTGGCCAGCTTGCCGCCTAAAAGCGGCTCCATGATGATCACCGGCAGACCCTTTTCCCCCGCCCGGCGCAGTCCCGCCCGGCCCGCCTGATAGTTCTCATTCATATAATTGTACTGGATCTGACAAAAATCCCAGTCGTATACATCCAGCAAGGACAAAAAGGCGTCCGCCGCGCCATGAAAGGAAAAGCCCACCTGGCCGATTTGACCCGCCGCTTTCTTTTCCCCGAGCCATTTCTCAATGCCCAACTCACAAAGATCCCGCCAAAATACGGGCTCGGACAAATTGTGGATCAGATAATAGTCGATATGATCGGTGCGCAGGCGCTCAAGCTGGGTCAGCAACAGCCGCTCAAAATCCTCGTAACGCTTGCACTGCTGATGGGGCAGCTTGGTGGCGAGGTAAATCTTCTCCCGGACATTATTCTTATGCAGAATCTCGCCCAGCGCCACCTCGCTGCCACCGTAGATATAGGCGGTATCAAAGTAATTTACGCCGCCCTCGATGGCCGCCAAAACCAATTTTTCCGATTTCTCCTTGTCGATCTGAGCGGTCAGCCCCCTGGGAAACCGCATACAGCCAAAACCCAGCGCCGACAACTGGTGGCCCGATTTAGGATCCTCCCGATATCGCATGCTCATCCTCCCGCCGAAACCGTACTTTCAAGAAACTTTTCTTGCCCTTTTTTAATAAGACGTAATCCTTGTCCTGGGGCCGGGTGACGATCTCGTCGGGATCCGCGCATCTTCTGCCGTCCACCGCCGCGCCGTTTTGCTGAATCAGCCTTCTGACCTCGCTTTTTGACTCCGCGAAACCCGCCCGCACAAATAAATCCACCACGCTGATCCCCTCTGTCCCGATCAGGTACTCACTTTCCGGCGCCTCGTCGCCGGCGACCCCACCGGCGGCCCCGCCGCCAAAAAGGGCCTGAGCAGCGGACAGCGCCTTTGCCGTCTCCTCCTCCCCGTGTACCAATTTGGTAATCTCATAGGCCATCAGCCGCTTGGCTTTGATGATATCCCCGGCGCAAAGCTCGCTGATTTCCGCCAGGCTGATCCGGGTAAACAGCCGCAGCAGCATGTCCACATCGGCGTCGTCCACATTATAAAAATACTGGTAAAAATCATAGGCGGTAGTTTTTTCCCTGGCGACCCAAAGGGTGCCCGACTCGGTTTTGCCCATTTTGACGCCGTCCTTGTTCAGCAGCAGCGGGCAAGTGAGGCCAAGAATTTCCTGCTCATCATTCTCCGGCCCGTCAGCCTCCGGCCCGTCAGCTCCCGGCCCATCGGCTCCCGGCTCAACAGCCTCCGACCCATCAGTTTCTGGCCCCCGGCCGGCGAACCACAGCTTGCGACGCAGGGCGGTACCGGCCACAATATTTCCCCATTGGTCGCTGCCGCCAATCTGGAGACGGCAGCCGTATTCCTGATAAAGATGGATGAAATCGAAAGCCTGCATGAGCATGTAGCCCATTTCCAGGAAGGTCAGCCCGCCTTGCTTCAGGCGGTTGGCGTAGGCGTCGGTGGCCAGCATCGTGTTGACATTGAAATGCACCCCCACCAATCGCATGAAATCCACGAAATTGTAGGTGTTCATCCAATCGGCGTTGTTGACGATAATAGCGGGGTTGGCGCCGTCGGTAATAATGAACCGCTTCGCCAGCTCGCTGACTTCCTCCAGGTTGTGTCTGATCTGCTCCGGGGCGAGCATTTTCCGCATATCGCTCTTGCAGCTGGGGTCGCCGATCATCGCCGTGGCCCCGCCGACCACCAAAATGCCCCGGTGTCCGGCCTCTTGCAGATGGCGGAACATCATCAGCGCGAAAAAATGCCCGATATGGAGGCTGTCCGCGGTGGGATCAATGCCCAGGTAAAAGGTAACCGGCTTGTCCCCATTCAGCAGCTCCGCCGCCTTAGCCAGATTGGTGCATTGATACACGTAGCCCCTTGATTTCAGCAGATCAAACACATCAGCCTTCATGAAAAATAACCCTCTTTTCCCAGCCGCTCCCGGCCTAAGAATTCTTTCATATTTTTTAACATATTTTTTTTATTTTGTCAACGCTGGCGCTGGCGCTGGCCGACCCCGGAACAGTTGGCTGGAACAGTTAGATCCGCGGTTAGATCCGGAACAGCCAGGTTAGGTAGGTTAGCCCCGGTTGCGGTTGTAAATCAGCCGCAGCCCCTCCAGGGTCAGGCTGTCGTCAACCAGCTCAATGGTCGCCGATTCGTCAGCCACCAGCTCCGCCATGCCGCCGGTGGCGATCACCCTGGGCTGACCGCCAGTTTCATCGATCAGCCGCCGCGCGATGCCGTCCACCAGGCCGATATAGCCGTAAATAATCCCGGATTGCATACTGGCTACCGTATTGCGCCCCAGGACATGCTTGGGCTTGACCAGCTCAATCCTGGGCAGCTTGGCCGCCCGCTGAAACAAAGCCTCGGCGGAGATACCGATCCCTGGGCTGATGACGCCGCCCAAGTACCGCCCCTGCCCGTCGATGACGCAAAAGGTGGTGGCGGTGCCGAAATCCACAATGATCAGCGGGCCGCCGTAGCGCTCATAACCGGCCACCGCGTTGACGATCCGATCCGCGCCCACTTCCCTGGGATTGTCATATAGAATGGGCAGACCGGTTTTGATGCCTGGCCCCACCACCAGCGGATCGAGATGAAAGCATTGGCGCATCATGCGCTCCAGGGCAGGCATGAGGGGCGGCACCACGGAGGAGATGATCGCGGCGTCAAAATCCTGGGGATTCAGACACGCCTGAGCCAAAAAGGCCAGGATCTTGACCCCGTACTCGTCTGCCGTCTGATTGCGATCGGTGGACAACCGCCAGGAGCGCAGCAAACGCTCCCCCTGATAAACGCCCATGACAATATTGGTATTTCCCACATCAAAGACCAGAAGCATGACAGTCCTTCCCCTTCCCCTATCACGCCGAGGCTTCAGAACCAGCGCGACAATAACTTGCGCTAGTCCTTAGCCGCGTCACAAGGTGGTAAAAAAGCTGAGAAACGCGATTAGCACACCTGTAAGGCTCTCGCCGCCAAAAATGCCGGAGGCGAACACCATACCGCCCTCCTGATGGCCGGGCCAAAACCGGTCGGCGACAAAACGGATGATGCCCCCAATAAAGATAGCAAAAGAGAAGGCAAAAGGCAAGTATATTCCGATCCCCAGTGTCGTGGTCGGCAGGCCGGCCGCGCACAGGGCGGCGCCCAGGAGGGCGGCGGGCCAAAATACCCTGGGGTCATAGGCTTGATTGACCATAGACAGTACCAGGCTGGCCTGGGGCGCCGGCAAGCCGGCCTCAAAGACCGGGCCGAACTGGCCGATTACCACAAAAAGGGTCAGGCTGGCTACCGCCGCCCCCACAAGCCCTCCCAGAGCCTGGGCCACCAATTGCGCCTTGGGGTCGGTGCCAAGGATCTGCCCGGCCCGATAATCAAACATTGTATCCCCGGCAAAGCCGCTGGCCACCGCTACCACCGCCGCCGCCAGCAGGCCGGTCTGCCAGGTCGGCCTGAACAGGAAGGCGCAGCCCATCATGACGATGATGCCGAATATCTCCATGGGGTCAAGGCCGGTTTCCCCGGTGATCAGGCAGGACATCAGGGTCATCAGCGTTGTGCTGGCCAGGACAAACAGGGCTATGGGCAGGCTCATGCCAGCGCCGGCGCAGCAGGCGACGGTGACGGCGGCGACCAGCAGGATCAGGTAGGGCCGCCGCCGGGCCGGGGCGAGCGCGCCCGCCGGCGCCGGCGCCGCGGTGTTCGCCGTCGCGCCCGCGCCGCTGGCTGCCGTATTCGCCGCCCCCGTCACCGCTCCCGCGGCGCTGACCGCGTCTCCAGCGCCGCCGGCCGGGCCGGCTTTTTTATTTTTCAGCCGCCCGAAAAAAAATCGCAGCAACGTGCCCAGGCCGGCGCCCACCATCAGCCCCAGCCCCAGAGTGTTTTTGAAAGCCTCCGCCGCGGCGCCGTCCGGGAAAAACCCCAGGCCGGTACCCAAGGGGATGAGGAGCAGATAAGCTATAGCGCCGCCGCAAAACATCACGACTGTATAGACGCTGCCGATCATATATCCGATGGCCGGCGCCATAGGATAGAGCATCACGCCCAATTGCAGATGCCAGCTGGCCGGCGTGGGAATGACCACCGCCGGTGGAATCTTTTGAAACCAATCCCTGATCAGGGTAAATACGGCGCTGAGCGCCAGGGCGACCCCCAGCAGGCCGGCTTTCCGGCCGCCGGCGTCGCCGGTTTTGATGGTTTCCGCCGCCGCCATGCCCACGGGAAAAGGCAATTTTTCCCGCTCCAGCAGCATGGGCCGCCAAAACCAGGTGAGCAGCAGCCCCAAGATCAACCCGGCCAGGGCGATCAAAAAGACCGGTAGGAAGAAGGAGGCCAGGCTGGGCGCCTGTTCCTGTGTCCACAAGCCGGGCATGGTAAAGGCCAGGCCGCCGGCGATCATGGCGCCGGCGGTCATCGCCGTTTGGGTCACGTTGATTTCGTGGATATTGGTATTGCCCATCACCTTTAATATGCTCATCGCCGCTATGGAGGCGAAAATCGTCGGCCAGGGCAGGGCGCCCAGCCGCATAGCGACATACATGGAGCTGGCCGTCAGCAAAAAAGAGCCGATCGCTCCCCAGAGCAAAGCCCTGGGGGTCAAACCGCCCCGGAAAATGCCGCCGGCCCCGCCTCCCCCGCCGGTCGCCTCGCCGATTGTTCCGCTTAACGCTCCGTTGACTGTCCCGTCGACTGTCCTGTTGACTGTTCCGTCGACTTTTCCATTGACTGTTTCTTGGGCCGTCGCGTTGGTCGTCTGGTTTACTGTACCGTTGGCCGCCAATTTTGTCCCGTTCATCTTCTCCATCCTTTCCGCTGTGCCCCAAAAAAAGCTTAGGTCACCAAAGGCGCCTAAGCTGTAACGCATTTTTCGGGCATCTTTGTCTCGGTCCGGTCAGCCGGATCCAAGCGTACCTGTAATTATGGCGAAGCAGCGGGCAAGCGCCCCGCCCCGCTTTTGTATTTTCGCGCCGCCGCCCCGGGGCGAGACCGGATAATACGGGGGCCTGAAAAACCGGCCCGCCTGGCGCGCCGCCAGGAATAGGATTCCCAAAGGATATCCTTTCCTTAGGCCGACGCCAATCCGGCAAAACTCAACTGTCAGAGACAGCGGCAAGTTCTAAGATCATTTTAACATCCGCCGCCGAAATTTGCAAGGTAATTCCTTCCTTTAACCAGGGCCAGCCTTTTGCCGTCAGCAACTCCCGATTGATTTCCCCCAACGGCCCCAGGACAAAAGCCCGCTCCGTCAGCCGGGGATGGGGTACCGTCAGGCGGGGCGTCCGGATTGTCAGGTCGTCAATCAGCAAAATATCCACATCCAGCGTGCGGGGCCCCCATCTTTCGTCCCGCCGCCGGTGAAAGACGGCCTCCGTTTTTTGGCAAATATCCAATAGCGCCGCTGGCGTCAGGGTGGCGGCGCAGCGCAGAACCAGATTGTAAAAATCCGGCTGCTCCGCGTAGCCCACCGGCTTTGTCTCATAAATGCCGGAGCAGTCCTCCACAATGAGACCCGCCCTCTGCAGCAGGCGGACGCCGCCCAGCAACATCGCCAGCCGGTCGCCCAGATTGCTGCCCAGCGAGAGCCAAACCGTATGGGGCGGTCCCACCGCGGCAACGGGCGTTGCTCCGGCCTCACCGGCCACCGCCTCGCCAGCCGTAGCGGGGCCAGTCTCAGCGCCGGCCTCCGCGCCCGGCTCCACCGCGGCCTGGGCCGGGCCGCGGCCGCCCCGCTCCATTTCCACCGCCGCGTAGCCGATGGGGCCGCCCAAAGGCGCCTGAGGCTTTTTCAGCAGCACCCTCGCTTTCTCTACCTGGGCAAACCCCAGGCAAACGGTCAAAACCTTGCCGGCCAACGCCTCAATCAGATCAACCGGCGGCCCTTCCATCACCGCTTTTACCGCCTCATACACGGCGGCGTAATTGATCGTGTCCGCCAACGCGTCCGTGGCGGCGGGCAAAGATAAATCCGCCGTCAACTCCAAATCAACAACGAACCACTGTCCCAGCTCCCGTTCCGCCGGCAGGAAACCGTGATAACCGTAAAACCGCAGGCCGTCCAGCCTTATTTTATCCGTCCTGTCCAGGCTCATATTCTTTCCCCGTCCGATCTCAACGCTTTTTCCCCATCCGATCTCGCCGCTTTTTTGCCGACCGGCGCCGCGGCCTTTTCCCCAACCGGCGGTGCCGTCTTTTTCCCGTCCGCCGCCGGCTCGGGCCAAGCCACCCCCTCGGGGCGTAGCTGCCGCAGCGTCTGAAACATTTTCAGCGCCGCCGCCGTCACCGCGACGTCGTGTACCCGCAGAAAAGACGCGCCTGCCGCCGCCGCCCACAGCGCCGCCGTCAGCGAGCCGCCCAGCCGCTGATCCGCCCGTTCTGTCGCCGTCGCCAGCCCCACGAAAGACTTGCGGGAAGCGCCGATATAGACGGGACAGCCCAGATCGGCCAAAGCGCCGCCCGCGGCCAGCAGGCGCAGGTTTTCCTCCAGAGTCTTGCCAAAGCCCAGGCCGGGATCCAAGGCTATCTGCCGTCGGGACGCGCCTTGGGCCTCATAGCTCAGGCGCGTAGCCGCCAAATCCTCCCCCACGGCGGCCGGGCTGCCCCGGCCCTCGACCCTGGGCCGATGCATCAGCACGATGGGCGCGGCGTATTTCGCCGCCACCGCCGCCATGCGGATATCGCCGCCGCTCTCGTCATTCAGGATATCCGCCAGCCCGGCGGCAAACACCTTCGCCGCCACCGCCGCCTTGTCCGTGTCCAGCGAGATTAGCGCCGCCGGCGGCAAAGCCCGCCGCAGGGCGGTCAAAACCGGCAGTACCCGAGCCAGTTCCTCATCCTCGCTAACCGGCACATGGCCGGGTCTGGTAGACTGACCGCCCACGTCAATCATGTCGGCGCCTTCCTCAGCCAGGGCCAGGCCGCGGCGCCAGGCGGCCTCCGGGGCCAAAAAACGGCCGCCGTCGGAAAAAGAATCCGGGGTTACATTCAAAATGCCGGCCAAATAAACCTGTCCCGGCCGGAAAGTCCAGGTAACCGCCGGCCAACTCCAGGTCAGGAAGCCGTTCTCGTCCTGGCCGTAACTGGCGCGCCCACCGCTGACAGCGCCCGGCGGCCCCGCCGTTTTTGCCGCCGCCGTTGTTTGTCCCGCCGCCGCCGTTTGTCCCGCCGCCGGCGGCCCCGCCGTCTTTTCTGCTTTCACTTTTCTCTCAACCGCCTTTTCTAGCCTCACTCTTTCTCGGATACTCAAATTCCGATGCTCAAAGACAAAATCACCGCCCTTGCGCGAAATAAAAAATTACATTATAATCACATTAATCACATTGACGCGATTATTTCGCGATTATTTATTGATACAATCACATCGACGCGATTATTACGATTACATTGACGCTTAGGAATATTTTGGAGGTGCTCTATGCGGCTCTCGGCAAAAAACCGCTATGGCCTGGCAGCCATGGTTCTTCTGGCGAAAGAATACGGCAAAGGCAAGGTAATCGCGGTGAACAATATCGCCGAGAACCTGTCGATCTCAAAAATCTATCTGGAACAAATCTTTTCCCGCTTTCGGGAGGCCCGGCTGGTCATTTCGCAAAAAGGCGCGCAAGGCGGGTATTATTTGTCGCTGCCGCCCAAGAGCGTTACCGTTTACGATATTTTTTTGGCGGTAGATCCGGCGCTGTTTGAAAAGACTGAAGATACCGTATCCGCCGGCGCCTTGAATATCGAAAAAGCCATGAGGCTAACCGTATTTGATCAGCTGGAGCAAATCCTGGCCGCGACCCTGCGGCGGGTCACCCTGGAGGAAGTCACCCAAAAAGCGATGGAAATCGGCGCGGACGGCTACATGTATTATCTATAAGCAGACCGTGTCAACTATACTTTTCTCATCCGCCTCATCCGCCTCATCCGCCTCATCCGCCTCATCCGCCTCATCTACCTCATCCGCCTCATCCGCCTCATCTGCTCCATCTGCCTCATCCGCTCCATCTGCCTCAGCCGCCGATTTTATGCATATCCCTGCTGTTTTTGTCCTCCACCTCGGCCTGGCCAAACCCATGGCGCCGGGGTTTTTTCTCTATGGCCGCCAAAATCGCCGCCGCCAGCTCGCCGTCCGAGGCGCCGGCTCGCAGCGGCCCTTTCAGATCGACGCCAGTATCCCTGGCCAGGCATAATTTGAGGTAGCCGTCGGCAGTCAGGCGAATCCGATCGCAGCTGTCGCAAAAACCGTGGCTGACCGCGGGGATAAAGCCTATTTTGCCTCGGAAGCCCGCCAGCTGATAATATACCGCCGGCCCATTGCCCAACCGCCCCTCCCAGGGTCGCAACGGCCCAAAGGCTTCCTCCAGCCGTCTTTTTACCTCCGCCGGGGCGATGCCTTTTTCCCGCTGGCCCAGCCCTATGGGCATCAACTCAATAAACCGTACCGCCAGCTCCTGATCCCGCGCTAGGGCCGCCAGCCGGGTCAAGTCCTCCTCGTTTACCCCCTCGATCGGCACACAATTTAGCTTGAGGGGTATACCGCTATCCACAGCCCGCGCGATGCCGTCCAGGGCCTGAGGCAAGGCGTCCACCCCGGTCAAGGCCAAAAAGGTCGCCCGATCCAAGGTGTCCAGGCTGACATTGACGCCGGCTACCCCGGCCGATATCAGCCGCTCCAGCCGCGCCGCCAAAAGCGCGCCATTGGTGGTCAGCGTTATCGCCTCAAGCCCCGGCAGCGCCTTGAGCCGCCTAATCAGCTCCGGGACGCCTTTGCGGGCCAGAGGCTCGCCGCCGGTGATTTTGATTTTGCTGATCCCCAGAGAAACTAAAATCCCGCAGAGGCGCGTCATTTCCTCATTGCGCAACACTTGATCATGACGCAGCAACTCTACGCCATGATTGGGCATACAATAACGGCAGCGCAGATTGCACCGATCCGTAACCGACAATCGCAGGTAGTCGATCACCCTGCCATAGCTGTCCCGCATCATAGGTCATCCCCTCCACCTGTTTTTCCCATCCAGGCTATGATTCCGCCAGCCAGCCCCTCGTAATCGGACAGCCCAAATCGGGGAACGTCCACCCCCGGCAGTTCCTGATCCGTGCAAAGGGCCACCAGGGTGGCCGGATCACATACCGGCGAAGCGGAAACCTCGCCCCGCACAATCTCGATTTTGGGGAAAGGGGAAAACTTACCGCCCTCCAGCAAAATCAGATCCATATCGGCAAATTGCCGGAGCAGCCATTCCAGCGAGAGATCATCCGAGGAAAGATCATCCAAGGTCTTGGTGAGCATATAACGGCTGGACGAATAAACCGCCACCCCCGCGGCGCCCGCCGCCCGCAGCCGAAAGCTGTCGGTGCCGGGCACGTCCGGGACAAAATCGTGGCCGTCATGCTTGACGACCGCCACCCGCAGCCCCCGCCGGCTGAGGATCGTCACTATTGCCGACAACGCGGTGGTCTTGCCGGAATTTTTTACGCCGCTGATCGCCAGCACCGGCGGCCGCGCCGCTGCCTTTTTCGCCAGCGCGTATTGCTCCGGCGTATTGATATTGGAAACCATCGCGTCGGGATAAGGTGTGCCCGCCAGGGATACCGGCAAAAAACGGCTGGCGTAGACAGCGTCCAACATGCGGTAGTTGCCCGCCGCCATTTGCGCGGCCAGGGCCGCCGCCGCCCCTTTGGCGTAGACACCGCACAGGGGATGGAGCTGCCCGTCCCTGGTGACGGTCACCAGCGCGTCATAAGCCGGGGATATCCGGGCAATCAGGTAATTCGCCAGTTCTTTTTTGAACAGGGGCATATCGCAGCTTAACGCCAGCAACCAATCCGAGCGGCAGGCCAGCAGCGCCGAGTAAAGACCGCCGATGGGACCCCGATCCGGTTCCCGATCCGGGATCACCGGCCAGCCGCTGTCCTGAAACTGTTCCGCCGCGCCGGCGGAGATCAGGAGCTCGTCCAGATCCCGCAATTGCTCCGCCATGTGCGCCAGAAAAGTTTTCCCCGCCCAAGGCAAGCTCGCTTTGTCGGTGCCCATACGCCGGCTTTTGCCGCCGGCCAGGATCACGGCGCCAATACCAGTCATTCCCGCCTCTCCTTTTATCATTATGGACATTACAGCTTATTATTATGGACATTAAGGCTTATCATTATAGACACTACAGCAAAATGACATCCACCGCCGCGCCGTCCGACATGGGCGGCGAGCCGGCCGGGATGTCGATCAGGCAATCACAGCGAGTCAGCGAGGAAAAAGAGCCGGAACCATGGCCGTCCCGCTCCGTAAAAACCTCTCCCCCCACCAGTTTGGCCCTAAGGAAACGCCGGCTGGCGCTGGCCTTGGGAAAATCCCCCCGCAGTGACGCCCGTACCCGCGGCGTCAGGAGTTCCGTTTGCCCGGCCATTTTCCTGAATACCGGCCCGGCCAGCAGCTCAAAAGAGACCAGCGCCGCGAAAGGATTGCCGGACAGGCACAGGATCAGCTTATCCCCCCGGCGCAGGGCCAGAGCCACGCCGCCCGGCTTGTAGCCCAAACCGTGAAATAGGACTTCCGCCCCCAATATCTCGCCCACCCTGGGCATATAATCATGGGCTCCCACGGACACGCCGCCGGTGGTCGCCACCAGATCCCGCTCCGCCAAAATGGCCTCCAGCGCCGCCGCTATTTTAGCCGGATCGTCGGCGATACCCCGCTCCGCCTGGGCCTGTCCGCCCCATTCCCTGACCCTGGCGGCCAGGGTGTAGCTATTGCTGTCGTAAATCATACCGGGCGGCAAAGGCTCCCCCGCCGGCGCCAACTCGCTGCCGGTGGACAGCAGGCCCACCTGGGGGCGGGGATAAACCGCCGCCTGGGTGAACCCCTGCCCGGCCAGGGTACCGATGTGGGCGCTCCTCAGCCGGACGCCTTTGGCAGCCACCAGCCGTCCCGCCGGCAGATCCTCCCCCCGAAACACGTAATTTTGGTGCTTTTTTAATGATACATACACCTTGACCTGTTCCTCGCCGTAATCCGTGTTTTCCTGACGCGCGACACAAGTGGCGCCGGGCGGCAAGGGCGCTCCGGTAGTTACCCTGGCTGCCTCACCGGGCGCCAGCGGCCCGGCCGGCGTATCGCCGGCGTATATATGCTGGCTCACGGTCAGGACAGCCGGATTTTCCTTGTCGCTGGCCGCCACGTCGCCGTGAAACAAGGCGTAGCCGTCCAAGGGCGACCGGTCGAAAGGCGGCTGATCGATCCCCGCGAAACAATCCTCGGCCAGCACCCGTCCCAACGCCTCCGACAGGGGCGCCATCTCTACGCTAGCCGGCGGGCGCGCCAGCGCCAGCAGCAAATCTATTCCCCGCTCCAAATTACACGCGGCCTTTGCCATATCCCATCGCCTCCTTTTCCCCGCCAGCCGGTAGCAAAAAACGACTCTATCCCGGCAAGTTTGGCCGGTTGCCCAACTTCCCGACAATAGACTCGTTCAATCCGCACCGGCATGAACCGTTACCAGTTAAAATTAGCATGTAACCGGCCGGATGTCAATACCGCGCGAAAGCGCGTGAAAGCAAATATATTTATGTTCTAGGATATGTTGCTGTTGAAATTTTTGACGGAATTGGCGCGGGCGTGGTATAATCGGCCAGGGAAAGGCGCTGCTGAGAAGGACGACGGATGGCGACGGATGGCGACGGATGACGACGGATGAAGAATAAGCAATGGATATATATACTGGCTGACGGGATATTGAGCGGGCTAGCGATTTATGCCGCCGTGTTTTTGCGATTTGAGGGAAAGATCTCGCCGGATTACCGGCAATATCTGCTCGTCTATTATCCCCTGGCTGCCGTCGTGACGATTTTGGCGGGCTATTTTTGGGGTACCTACAGGACGGTGCTGCAATATATCGGCTTTGCCGACGCCTTTCGCCAGATTGGGGCGGCGGGCGTCTCGGCGGCGGTTTTTTTGTTCGTCAAATATACCGGCCTTTATCCGGTGTCCGGCTCTATTACTGTAATATATTTCGGTATTTTGCTGATTTTCACCACCGGCATCCGGCTGATCCCCCGCTTTGTCCATTGGTATGACGCCAGAAGGAGCAACGGCCTGCGGCGGGCCATGATCATTGGGGCCGGCGCTACCGGCGCCATGGTGATCAAGCGGCTGGAGGAAAACGGCGAGGAAGGGCTTTATCCGGTGGTGGCCATAGACGACGATCCCGCCAAAACCGGGATGCGGGTGGCCGGCGTTTATGTGGCCGGCGGCCTGGACGCGATCCCCGCGGCGGCGGCCAGATTCGCGGTGGAGGAAGCCATTTTGGCTATTCCGTCCATTGACGCTGAGACGATCACGTCAATCTACCATTGCTGCGCGGATAGCGGTGTCAAGCTGCGGGTATTCCAAAGCACTGTGGATATGGAGAGTTATCTGGCGGGGGATCGCAAGGCTCTGCGGCATGTTTCCCTGGAGGACTTGCTTTTTCGGGACAGCGTCAGGCTGGATCAGGAGTTGATTGCCCGGTGCCTGCGGGGCAAGACCGTGCTGGTCACCGGGGGGGCCGGCTCCATCGGCAGGGAAATCTGCCGTCAGGCTCTGGCCAACGCTTGCCGGCGTCTGGTGATTTTTGATTTTGACGAGAACGGCTTATTCAGTATCAATGAGGAATTGAAAAAGCAGTATCCGGCGGAACGCTATCAGCTTTGCCTGGGCTCGATTCGGGATCAGGAGCGCCTGGACGATGTGTTTCGGCGCTACCGGCCGGAAATCGTTTTTCACGCGGCGGCGCACAAGCATGTGCCCATGATGGAGGCCAACCCCTTTGAGGCGGTGAAAAATAATATTTTTGGCACGGAGCGGGTGCTGCGGTGCTGTCTGGCCTGGAAAACGGAGCGCTGCATCCTGATTTCCAGCGACAAGGCGGTGAATCCCGCCAGCGCTATGGGCGCCACCAAACGGGTGGCGGAGTTGTTGAGCCAGTGCCTGAACGGGAAAGGCTGCAAGATGGCGGCGGTACGCTTCGGCAATGTGCTGGGCTCGCAAGGCAGCGTGGTGCCCACGTTCAAAAAGCAGATTGAGGCGGGCGGGCCGGTCACGGTAACCCATCGTGATATGGAGCGGTACTTTATTACGATTCCGGAGGCGGTTTCCCTGATCCTGATCGCCGGCACGCTGGCGGAGGGCGGCGAGATTTTTGCCTTGGATATGGGCAAACCGGTAAAAATTGACGCGCTGGCGAGGGAGTTGATTCGGCTGTCCGGTCTGGAGCCGGGCAAGGATATTTCCATTGAGTATATCGGTATCCGGCCGGGGGAGAAAATAGCGGAGGAAATTTCCTGGGCGGCGGAAAAGGTGTCCCGGACGACACAGGAGAAGCTTTTTGTGATGAAAAGCGGCGCCGACTTTGATCAGGAGCGGTTTATGGCGGATTTGGAGGCGATCCGGCGGCTTTCCCTGACGGAGGGAGAGGAGGAGGTGGCGCCGGCGGCTGGCAGCGAAGCGCTGCTGAGGCGGGCGCTGATGGCCATCGCCGGGTCAGAAAGCCCCGGCGGTCTATGATGGGGATGGAGCGGGCGATCAAAATCGCCTTTGACTGCCTGGCGGCGCTTTGCCTCTCCCTGGTGTTGCTGCCCTTTTGGCTGCTGATCGCCGTCGGGATCAAGATCGACTCGCCCGGCCCGGCGCTGTTTTTGCACGAGCGCCCCGGTTATCGGCGGCGACCCTTCCGGGTATTAAAATTTCGCACTATGCGCCTCGGCTCGGAGCAAATGGTCGACGGGC
This sequence comes from Peptococcaceae bacterium, assembly GCA_031265035.1. GTDB lineage: Bacteria > Bacillota > Peptococcia > DRI-13 > UBA5745 > JAISDE01. The sequence continues at coordinate 15,798 of JAISDE010000074.1, forward strand.
GAGAAGTGACCTCGGGGGATGAGCGGGTGACCCGCTTAGGACGATTTTTGCGGCGAACCAAGCTGGACGAGACGCCCCAGCTGTTGAATATCCTTCGCCTGGAAATGAGCCTGGTGGGGCCGCGGCCGGAGCGGATGAGTTATCTGAGCGAGTATACCCCGGAGGAGTTGCGCCGTTTTGATATGCGGCCCGGCATTACCGGTCTGGTTCAGGTCAACGGCGGCATTTACCTGCCTTTGGCGGAACGGCACCGGCTAGATGTCTATTATGTGGATCATTTCAGCCTCTGGCTGGATCTGAGAATATTGCTCAAGACCGTAGCGGTGGTACTGCTGGGGGAGAAACGGTTCGCTAAATAAGAACAGCAGCGGAATGGCGCCAGAACGGCAACAGACCGGCAGCGGAATGGCGCCAGAACGGCAATAGAACGGCAATAGAACGGCAGCGGAACGGCGCCGAATTAAAAAAAGCCGCCGACGCTTTAAACGGAGATTAGTATGAGATATACTGTATGAGAACACATTAAGCGAAAGACGCGAAAGTTAGCGCGCCGGAAAGGAGCGGACTATGAACAGCAAAAGCTTTGCGGATCCTCTGAACAAAAACGATAAAAATATTACCGCCGACGGGCCGCCAAATCCTGCCGACGGATCGCCCAACCCTGTCGACGGGCAGCCAAATCCTGCCGACGGGCAGTCCAAACCCGTCAATGGGCAACTCAGCCCCGCCGACGAGAAACCCAGTCTGGCCGACGCGTTGGAAAGGCTGGACAAACCGGCCCTGATCTCCATTATTTTGCAGTACGCCAATCAGCATCGGCCCATGAAAGATATGCTGCTGCTCCAATTATCCGAGCGGATCAGCGCGGCTGATTACGCCGGCCGGCTGGTCAAAGCCTCTATCCAAAACGCCGCCAAGCGGGGGTTTGTGGAGGCCGCCTGTGTCGGCGACGCTATTGAGGGCGCGCGAATCGCCGGTGATCTGGCGGCGGCCAAATACCGGGACGGCCGGTTTTTTGATTGCGCCGGTATTTACGCGGCTATGCTGGGGGAAACGGTGGCGCTGCTGGCCTATTGCGACGACAGCGGCGGTCGGGTGACGGGCATAATAGACGAGACTATGGAGCGCCTTGAGGCTTTGTTGGCCGCTATCCCCCCCGGTCATCCGGATACCGGCAAGATTTTCG
>JAISDE010000084.1 GCA_031265035.1 Peptococcaceae bacterium
AGCCCTTCGTCGTCATCAGCGGCGCGATTTTACTGCTGATTTTTGCCGGCGCGCTTCTGGCGCCGCTTTCCCCCTATGATCCGGAAATGATGGATCTGGCCGCCAAATCCAGGCAGCCCAGTTGGGCGCATCTTTTTGGCACGGACGAGTTCGGGCGGGATTATTTTACCCGCGCCCTTTACGGCGGCAGAGTGTCGCTGGCGGTGGGGGTCATGTCTATGCTGCCGGCTCTTTTGCTCGGGTCGGTTTACGGCGCGGTCAGCGGCTACCGCGGCGGCTGGCTGGACGCTCTCATGATGCGGATTGTGGATATCCTGTTTTCCTTGCCCGGTTTTTTGCTCATCATTATTTTTCGTACCATGGCGCCGGCGGGCCTTTGGCCCCTTGTGTTGATCATCGGCTTTTTTTCCTGGATGCCGGTGGCCCGGATCGCGCGGGCCGAGACCATGTCTATCAAGGGGCGGGATTTTATTCTGGCGGCGAAGGGACTGGGCGGCGGCGGGCCGCGGATCATGTTTAACCATATTATACCCAATGCCTCGGCCTCAATCCTTGTGGCCGCCAGCCTCAGCGTCGCCAACGCCATCCTGATGGAGTCCGCCTTGAGCTTTTTTGGCTTTGGGATCAAGCCGCCCCTGGCGTCCTGGGGGAATATGCTGCAGAGCGCCCAGGGCTTGATCCTGTATCAGCCGTATCTGGCGGTTTTCCCTGGGCTGCTGATCCTTTTGACCGTGATGAGTTTCAATATCTTGGGCGATGCCGCCAGGGAAGCGCTGTCAGGCTGAGGCGGGGAAATGCCACCGTAGGCGATCTGTCAGGTTGGGACGGGGAAATGCCGTTAGAGGCGCTGTCAGGCTGGGACGGGGAAATGCCGTCAGGGAAGCGCTGTCAGGCTGGGACGGGAAAGGATGCGTTATGCGGGCTTTGCTGGAAATCAACAATTTGTCGGTCAGTTTTCCCGGCCCCGCGGGCTTGGCCCGGGCGGTGCGGGATATTAGCCTGCAAGTGGGGCAAGGGGAATGCGTGGCGCTGGTTGGGGAATCCGGCTGCGGCAAAACCGTTACGGCGCAGACTATTATGGGCCTGTTGGAAGACCAGTCCTTCATCATCAACTCAGCCGAGGCGATCATCTTCAACGGGCAGCCTATCTATGAGTATTCCAGCAAGCAATGGCGCCAATTCAGGGGAAAAGAGGCGGCGATCGTCTTTCAGGAGCCGATGGCCGCTTTAGACCCGACGATGCGGATAGGGGGGCAGATTGCCGAGGCCATAACCTGCCACCGGCGGGGTTTTCCCTGGCTGGGCAAAAAGGCGGCCTACAGGAGCGTCTCGCGTCTGTTGGCGGATGTGGGGATCCCCGATCCTGAGATAAGAGCGAGACAATATCCCCATGAGTTTTCCGGCGGTATGCGTCAAAGGGCGGTAATCGCCGCGGCGATCGCCGGCGATCCGGCGCTCCTGATCGCTGATGAGCCGACCACCTCCCTGGATGTGATGACCCAGAATCAAATCCTGGAATTGCTCAACACGCTGCGGCGGGAGCGGCGGATGGCCCTTTTGCTGATCAGCCACGATTTAGGCGTCGTAGCGGGCGCCGCGGAGCGGGTGATCGTCATGTATGGCGGCAAAATCGTTGAGTCCGGCAAGGTGGCGGATATTTTCTACGCCCCGGCCCATCCTTATACGAAAGGGCTTTTGCGGGCCGGTCAACAGAAAAATGACGGCAGCAAAAGGCTTTTTACCATTGAGGGGATGCCGCCGTCGCCGCTCGCGCCGCCGGTGGGTTGCCCTTTTGCCCCCCGCTGTCGGGAGGCTATGAGTATTTGCGGCCGGACGCCGCCGCCGGAGGTCACCCTCGTCCAGGGGCACAGCGCCAGCTGCTGGTTTTGCCGCCCGAATCGGCCCGAGGCGGCGGAAAGGGAGAGGGAGCGGGAGGCGGAGAGGGAGCGGGAGGCGGAGACGGGGAAACAGGCGGCAACGGAGAGAGAGCGGGAGACGGAGAGAGAGCGGGAGACGGAGAGGGAGCGGGAGTTGGAGAAGGGGACGGAGAAGTAGGGAACTGGAGAAGCGGACGGAGAAATAGACGGCGAAGGGGAAGCGGACAGGGGGAGAAGGGTAATATGGCGGCCGCGCTTTTGGAGGCCCGGGATTTATGCAAATATTTTTATGAGAAGAAAAATGTTTTTCCCGCTGTAGAGCGGGTTAGCTTCGCGATCCGGGAGGGGGAGACCCTGGGTCTGGTGGGTGAGTCCGGCAGCGGCAAAACCACTTGCGGGCGGGTGAGCGTCGGCCTGTATAAAAAGACGGCCGGCGCCAGCCTGTACCAGGGCCGGGATATTCATCGGATGAGTAAGAAGCAGTATTTCGATTTCACCAAAGAGGCGCAGTCCATTTTTCAGGATCCTTACGCCGCTTTTGATCCGCGGCAAAAGGCGCTGGATATTGTCGCCGAGGGGATTGATATCCATCGCCTGGCCAAAAACGGCGGCGTTCGCCGGCGCATGGTGGTGGAGCTGCTGGAAAAGGTGGGTCTGCGGGAAGAACACGCCTCTCAGCCGCTGACCGTCTTTTCCGGCGGCCAGCGGCAGCGGCTGGGGATCGCCAGGGCGCTGGCGGTCAATCCCAGGCTGATATTTTGTGACGAGTGCGTCTCCGCCCTGGATGTCTCCATCCAGGCCCAAATAATCAACCTGCTCCTGGATTTACAGGCGAGCCGGCGGCTGTCTTATCTTTTTGTCAGCCACGATCTCACCTTGGTCAGGCAGATCAGCCACCGGGTCGCGGTGATGCGGGCCGGTCGGATCATTGAGACAGGCGAGACGGAAAAGGTGTGCGCCGCCCCCAGGCATCCTTATACCCAGGCGCTTTTGGCCGCTAAACCCATCGCCGATCCGGAGCTGGAGGCTATACGCGGGCGGGAAAAGCTTTTTCTGACGCCGCCGGAAAAAAGCGGCCCCGTCCCCGGCGGCGGCTGTTCGTTTTACGCTCAATGCCCAAGCGCGCTGCCAGCGTGCGGCAAAGCGCCGCCGCCGCTGCTCGAATGGGAAGACGGGCGGCAGGTGGCCTGCTATCAAGTGAGTTGAGAGGAAAGTGAGAAGATGCAGGGAAAGCCTTTGGTTTTTGACGTCGCCGCCATAAGGGAGGCCTGCGAGAGCCGGCTGCCTTATCCCGCCGGGTTGGGGGATTTTTTGAAATACCTGCCCGCGGGCAAAATCGGCTATTCTAAAATCGCTAAAAACGCTTTGCTCATACCGGAAAGTATAGCGCTCATGATCTCGCCCTCGGGTTGCAGCCGGCATTGCTCCTGCAACGCTCTTTTCGCGGGTGAGGGCCAGCGTTTTTTCTCCCTGCGCCTGAACGAGGTTGACATCGCGAGCGGCCTTTTCCCGGCGAAAATCGAGGCGGCCTTGGCGGAGATCTTCCGGGGGTTGGGCTATACGCCAAAAGCCGCGGTTTTGATCTCCACCTGCGTTGACGCGTTGGCAGGCACGGATTACGGCGCTTACACAAAGAGCTGGTCGGAAAAATTCTCCACCCGCGTTACCCGGCTGGCCATGAACCCCATTTTGGAAGACAGTCCCAGCCCTCATAAAATAGAGACTATCCGCACCCTCTACGGGTTTATCGCGCCTCAGCCCCAGTTGCCGCGAATGCCGCTGATCAACGTCTTGGGTCGGGTAGCCGCTGTGTCGCCGGCCAGCGAGTTGGGGGAAATCGCCGGGAAATACGGGGGTTGCCAACTCAGGCATATTTCCCAGTGCCGCTCCCTGGCGGAATTTGACGAGATGGGCCGGGCGCGCCTGAATATCACCATACCCATCGGCGAGAGCGCCGGCAAGGATATGGAGAAAAAATACGGCATCCCTTATGTCGTCTTGCGCCCTTCCTATCATCCGGATACGGTGGCCGACAATTACCGTCGCCTGGGCGAGGCGTTGGGGACGACGATCGACGATGGGGAATATTATCAGTCCGTCAAGGAACTCGCCGCCCGGACGGCAGGTAAATACGGGCGTTGGCGGGGCGCGGTGGGGGAGTCCATCGACGATCAGCCGCTGGTGTTGGCCCGGGATTTGCTTGATATGGGCTTTGATATCCGCTATGTGTTTATTGAGAAGATTCGGCCAGGCGATTTGCCGGCGCTGCGGTGGCTGGAGCAAAACGCGCCGGGCTTGCGGGTGCTGATCAGCGCCCATCCCAGCATGGCGGGATTTTCCCTGACTTCCGACGATATTGATTACGCGGTGGGGCTGCTGAAAAGCTTTTACTGGCGGGCGCCTGATATTCCCGTTGTGGATGTGGACGAGCAGCCTTTTGATTATTTTGGGATTCGCTCGCTGCTGACCGCTTTGGCGACCGCGCTGGAAGCCAAAAAAGGCGACTGAGCGAAAAAATGGACGGCTGAGCGAAAAGGCGGCTGAATGAGAAAATGGACGGCTGAGCGAAAAGGCGGCTGAACGAGGAAAAGGGGCGACTGAGCGAAAAGGCGGCTGAATGAGAAAAGGGACGACTGAGCGAAAGGGCGGCTGAGACGGGATAGCCGGGATGGAGGTTAGCGTGAGAGATTTGTTTCGGGCCTTGCCCACACCGGCGCCGGATTATTCCGGCGTGTCCGCCGTTTTTTACGGGCTGGACAGCATTATCGTTTTTCATGAGCCGGGCGGTTGCACGGGAGGGCCGGCTATTTATGATGAGACCAGGATGCTGCCTTGCCCCAAAAAGGTTTTTTCCACCAATTTGCGGGAAATAGACGTGATCACCGGCGGGGACGACCTCTACATCCGCGGGATCGTCAATACAGCCCGGATCGTCGGCGGCGACTGTCTGTGCCTGATCCCGTCCCCCGTGCCGATGCTGATCGGTACGGATATGGAGGGTATAGCGAAAATCATTGAGCGGGAAACCAAGATCCCGACCCTGACTTGCGGCGCTTTTGGGATGAAGGACTATGATGTCGGGGTGGAAGCCGCGTATCTGGCGCTGATCGACAAGTTTGCCGGGCGCTATCCGGGGCGGGGGGCGGCGGTCAATGTCCTGGGCGCGCATGAGATCGATCTGTGGCAGCCGGCGATGAGGCGGGAGCTTGACCGGATTATCCGGTCAGCCGGCTATGACAGCGTCGCTTTTTGGGGGGTAGACGGCGGGTTGGAGCCGATCAAGGGTTGCCCCGACGCGAAAATCAATATCGCTGTCTCCAGGGCGGCCATCAAGCCGGCCCGGCGTTTGCGCCAGTTATTTGGCACGCCTTATGTGGTCGGTTATCCTGTCGGCGCTGTCATGGAGGAACGCTTTCGGCGGCTCATCCAAAACGTCGGCGGGGCGCTGGCTGATGCCGGCGAGGCGCAGCTTGGCTCTGGCGGGGCGCCGCTTGGCGCCGGCGAGGCGGCTGACGCCGGCGGGGCGCTGCTGGCGCCCCCCGGGGCGGGAAAAAATGAGCGGGGCGGCCCCAAGGCGCTGATCATCACCGAGCAGGCGCAGGGCAATATGTTGCGGCATTTTTTACGGGAGGAATTGGGTTTCGGGCCTGTGCGGGTCATGACCTTTTTTGGCATGGAGGAGACGCTGAAAGAGGCCGGCGACAGCAAAATTTTAGCCGAGGATGACCTAGCCGACCTGATAAAGGCCGGCGGCCCCAATGATCTCAATTGCTGCGACCCCATCCTGAAGCCTTTTTTTGAGCCTCTTTTCGCCGACTCGCCGGCGCGCTTTTTCCCGCTGCCCCATATCGCCATCAGCAGCCGGCTGTTTCTGGGGCGGGGCGGCGGTGTCTTGGTGGGCAAAGAGGCGTCAGGCCGTCTCAAAGAAGACCTGACGCCTGACGCCTCGCGGCGGGCAAAACTGATTTGAGGTCGCCGCTCCGGGATTATACCGCCGGCAGGGTGGCGATGCCCTTGGCCAAATCCGCGTCGGTGGGGATGGCATCCGTCAGCGTCCCCGCCTGGTAGGAGGCGTAGGCTGACAAATCGAAATAGCCGGTGCCGGTCAGCCCAAAGAGAATGGTTCTGGCCTCGCCGGTTTCCTTGCAGGCCAAAGCCTCGTCGATCACCGCCTTGATCGCGTGGGAGGATTCCGGCGCCGGCAGGGTGCCCTCGCTGCGGGCGAAGAGCGTCGCCGCCTCAAACACCTTATTTTGCTCGTAAGCCTTGGCCTCCAGATAGCCCTCATTATAAAGCTGGGACAAAACGCTGTTCATGCCGTGAAAACGCAGGCCGCCGGCGTGGTTGGGCGCCGGGATGAAGCCGCTGCCCAGGGTATACATTTTCAGCAGCGGCGTGGTTTTGCCGGTATCGCCGAAGTCGTAGGCGAATTTGCCCCTGGTAAAGGAGGGGCAGCTAGCCGGCTCCACGGCGACAAAGCGAATATTGTTCTCGCCTTTCAGCCGGCCGGTCATGAAGGGCGCGATCAGCCCGCCCAAATTGGAGCCGCCGCCGGCGCAGCCGATGATCACGTCCGGACGAATATCAAATTTCGCCAGGGCGGCCTGGGTTTCCAGGCCGATCACGGACTGATGCAGCAGGACATGATTCAAGACGCTGCCCAGGACATAGCGGCAATTCGGCGTTTGGGTCGCCACCTCAATCGCCTCGGAAATGGCGCAGCCCAGCGAGCCGCCGGTATCCGGCATGGCGGCCAAAATCTCCCGGCCCACTTTCGTGGTATCGGAGGGCGAGGCCAGGACAGAGGCGCCGTAAGTCTCCATTACCGCCCGGCGGTGGGGCTTTTGCTGGCTGGATACCTTTACCATAAATACTTTCGCCGACAGGCCGAAATAGGCGCAGGCCATCGCCAGTGCCGTGCCCCATTGCCCGGCCCCGGTTTCCGTGGTCACGTCGGTAATGCCCTGCTGTTTGGCGTAATAGATTTGGGCGATAGCGGAATTCAGCTTGTGGGAGCCGGAGGTATTGGTGCCCTCAAACTTGTAATAAATTTTCGCCGGCGTGCCCAGGGCCTTTTCCAGAAAATAGGCCCGCACTACCGGGGAGGGGCGGTACATCTTGTAAAACTGGCGGACTTCCTCCGGGATCGGGATCCGGCTCTCGGTGGTGTTTAATTCCTGCTTGACCAGCTCGTCGCAGAAAATCGGCCGCAGATCCGCGGCGCCGCAGGGTTGCAGTGTGCCGGGGTGCAGGATCGGCGCCGGCGGGTTTTTCAGGGCCGGCCGCATCTCCAGCCACTAGTGGGGCAGCTCGTCCTCCGAAAGATAAATTTTGTAAGGGATTGCCTGGTTTTTGTCTGTCATTTGAATCATCCTTTCTTTTTGGTTTTTGGTTTTGCTTGGCTTGATTTGGTTTTTCCAAATGAGGACAAAAGAAAAGACTTTTGTCCTCTAAAGGGACAAAAGTCTGAAACTTCTGCGGTACCACCCAATTTGGCTCGACGAGCCCACTCCTTTCGCGCACAAGCATACGCGTCTTCCTGCTAACGGGTAAGATCCCCGTCGGCGCCTACTGACCCCTCGGCAAAGCGCCCCGCCCCCCGGCCAAGCCGCGCCCGGGGGCCATTGGCCCGCGCCCGGCGTCGGTCGTCTCAGCGGCGGCTGCCCTCTCCCGTAAGTGTTCGGGCCGCCCTCATGAGTCCATTGGCCAAAGCGTCACTCACCGCGCTCTCATCGCCGGCGGCTCTCTGTGGAGATCGAACCTTGGTTACTTCTCTCATTCATCGGTTTAGTTAGTATTTATTGTTTGACCCATTGTACAGCTGAAAAAAATATCTGTCAATCGCTTTTTAAAGTTTTTTTTAAGGGTTCACTAGCGGTCAATAGCGCCATTTCACCACCCGTTTTTTCAGCCGCAGGATGAGGGCGTTGAGCGCCGAAATCACCACGGCGATGAAGAAAATACCGGCCAGGGCCTGGGCGTAGTTGGCGTAATCCAAGGATCGCCGGACAAAATAACCCATGCCCACGTTGGCGCCGATCATCTCCGCCGCCGTAAGGGTCATGACGGAAACCGTAAGCTGAACGGTCAGGCTGTTGATAATCCGGGGCAATAAGTAAGGCAGCAAAACTCGGTGTACCATCACCGGAACCTTGACGTTAAGTATTTTGGCCGAATCAAGGATCCGCTGATCCACAGTACCCACGTCGTTGATGGTATTCATAAGCGTTGACCAGAAGATGCCCAGGAAAATCACCAGCACAGAGGCGGAGGCGAAGGTGGGCATCAACACCACCACATAGGGAGTATAGATCAGCGCCGGCACGGTACTGATAGCTTTGACGATGGGAAAAACGGCGTCGCGCAGCCGCCGGGTGCTGCCAATGATAATGCCCAGAAGGACGCCAAGAAATAAGGCGGAAAAGAAGCCGCTGGTCAGCAGCAGCATGGAGCGGCCGAAGCCGCCAAGCACTACCCGGCCTTGCTCAACGTAAACGTAAAAAACGTTTTCCGGCGGCGGCAGAAAAATATAGCGCAAGGCGTCCAGCTTCGCGGTGACCAATTCCCAGGCGATGAGCAGCGAAAACACGAAAGCCGCCACATCCTTGGCCGCCCTTTTATTGGCGCCCCGCAATCGGATTAGATAGAAAAGCTCCGCGGCCAGGATTAGGACCAGGAAAGCGCCGGCCGGCTTGACGGCGCTTCTCTCGGCCAGGCGGCCCGGTATGGCGGCCACCAGAATCAGGAGCAGAAGAAACAAGGCGTTGGGGATATTACACAGGTAGACCCGCAGCAGATTTTTCATATCACGACCTCCGAGCCGCCAATCCGCTCCATAACGTTTTTCTGAAACAGGAGAGCGATGGTTCTATGGAGGGAGATGTAGGTCTCGTCGGCGAAAAAATCAGCGCGGCGGCGGGGGCGTTTGAAAGGCACGGAAATTTCCCTCTCGATCCGCCGGGGCAGCATAAAGGCGATTTTGTCGGCCAAAAGCAGGGCCTCATCCGTATCATGGGTGACAAAAACTATGGTTTTGCGTTCCTCATCCTTGTCCCAAAGCCGCAGCAAAAGCTGTTGCAGGCTTTCCCGGTTTTTGGCGTCGATGGCGCCGAAAGGCTCGTCCATCAGTAAAATCTTGGGATTGACCGCCAGGGCTCGGGCGATGGCCACCCGCTGTTGCATTCCGCCGGAAAGCTCGGAGGGCATCTTAGCCGCGAAATTATCCAGGCCCACCTGGTCAAGAAAATAGTCGGCGATTTCCTCACATTGCTTTTTGGGGCGTTTTTTCACCTGCTCCAAGGCGAAAATCACATTTTCCCTGGCGCTCATCCAAGGAAACAGGGAATAATGCTGGAATACCACCGCCCGCTCCGGGCCGGGGCCGCGGATGGGGACGCCGTCGATACAGGCCGAGCCGGAAGCGGGGGCGACCAACCCGTTTAATACGCCAAG
>JAISDE010000098.1 GCA_031265035.1 Peptococcaceae bacterium
AAAATATCCACCCGCACATCGGCGGGATTGATCTCCGCGTCCACTTCCTCCGCCTCCGGCAAAACCGCCACTGTAGCGGCCGATGTATGGATGCGGCCGCTGGACTCCGTTTCCGGCACCCGCTGCACCCGATGGACGCCGCTCTCATATTTCAGCCGGCTGTAAGCGCCCCGGCCCTCGATCAGCAATACCACCTCTTTGACCCCGCCGATATCCGTAATATTGGCGGACATACTCTCCAGGCGCCAGCCCTGCCTCTCGGCGTAACGGGTGTACATCCGCGTCAGATCGCCGGCGAATAGCGCCGCTTCCTCCCCGCCTGTGCCGCCGCGAACTTCCAGTAGCACATTTTTCTCATCGTTGGGATCCTTAGGCAAAAGCAGGATTTGCAGGCGGTTTTTCAGCTTTTCCTCCTGCCCCGCCAAGTCGGCCAAATCCGCCTTGATCAGATCGTCCATATCCTGATCCAGGCCGCCCGCCGACTGCAAAGACTGGTTATCCTTGATTTGCCCCAAGATGTTTTTGTACTGCCGGTAAACATCGACAGCCTCCTGCATATCGGCGTGTTTTTTGGTATATTGCCGCCAGGTATTTTGATCCTCAATGATTTTGGGATCGCTGATTTTGGCGGCCAATTCCTCGTAAACAACTTCCATCTTATTGAGGCGATCCAGCATGCCCTTCTCCCTTCACCCCTTCAGCCGCGGCGGCTGACGCTGCCGGCGCCCCGTCCGGTGACGTGTCTGGTGCCCCGTCCGGCGCTTCTGCCGCCGCTTCCCCGTCCGCCGCTGCCGGCGCCCCGTCCGGCGCCGCCCCTTCAGCCGCCATCTCCGTATCCACCGCCGGCGGCAGCAAGCCGTCGTCCTGTATCACCTTGGTCAGCGCGGCGATAGCCACTTCCAGCTGGCTATCATCCGGCTCCCGGGTCGTCAGCCGCTGCAGCTGCATACCCGGCCAGCTGATCGCCGCCACCAGCGGATTATCCAACCGCCGCCCGGCCAGCCTGATTATCTCATAAGCGATCCCGGCGATGACCGGCAGCAGCACCAGGCGGGATAGCAGCCGCTGCGCCAAAGTCATGGCCGGCAGCAGGGAATAAACCAAAATGCTTACCACCATTACCAGCAGCAAAAAGCTGGTGCCGCAGCGAGGATGCAGCCGACTCATCCGCCGGGCGTTCTCCACCGCCAGCGGCTGCCCGGACTCAAAATTATAAATCGTTTTGTGCTCCGCGCCGTGATACTGAAAAACCCGCTGGATATCCTTGATTTGCGATATACTCAAAATATAGGCCAGAAAAATCCCGATCCGCATCAGGCCCTCCAATAAATTCTGCCAAAACCGCCCCGGCGCCCACGCCCTGATCATTTGGGCCAAAAAAGCGGGCAGCAGAAAAAACAGAGCGATGCCCAAGCCAAGGGAAATCGCCACAGTGCCTATGATCTCACCGTGGGAGAGGCTTTCCGCTTCCTCGTCCTCCCCCAGCGACTGATTGGCGGAAAAAACCAGGGTTTTTACCCCCATCACCAGGGAATCCACCATATTTACCGTGCCCCGGATAAAAGGCCATTTCAAAAATTTTGGCCGCTTGGCGGATTGATCAAGGGCCCAGCCCTCCACGCCAATATGCTCCGGATCCCGCCGAAACGCTATGGCCAAACTGTTTTTCCCCCGCATCATCACGCCCTCAATGACCGCCTGCCCACCGTAATTGAATTTTTCCTTTTCCATCGTCCTGCCTCACTTGGCTTTTTGCCAGCCGCGATTTTTTGTCATGCTTGATTATAGCACGATTTCGCCAAACAAAAAAGCTAATTGCCTCTCAATTACCCCGCGCAAACTCCCCCAACGCGAATTGCCTTGGGAAAGAACAAAAAGAAAAGCCCCACTTGGCCGAAAGACTCTCGACCGCGTGGGGCTCTTTTTTACTAATGGCTATGAGATGGGAATTGTAAATGTGTTGCCCTCGTTGTCCTCCGAGTCCCATTCTGTGTACATCAGCTTCAGGCCGACGGTATCCGCCGGGATCTCGTAAACCATGTGGTACTCCACGATCTGATCCGGCGCCAAATCAAATTCCTCCGGCATCATTTCCTCACTCAGCGGACCCATGGGAGCGACGTAATCGTAAAAGTCGGGGGCGTCCATGTAAAAATCATAAGTACCCATAGGGCTGGGCTCATCAAAAGTCCCCTTCTCGGTGATCAGCACATCGTACAATACGTAACCGTCTTCAGGCGTATAGCCCGCGTACTTGGATACTTCCTCAATAGATTCGATGGTGAACTCAAACCACTGGGTGGCATAAGTTTTGCCCACCTCGCCGGTGACGTCGCCGGAAAGCAGCTCCGCCACAGACTGAACCGTATTAGCTACGGATTGGGCCGCGCTTGAGGCAGCCTGCCTTACCGAATCGCCGCCGCAGCCGGACAAGGAAACGGTGAAAATTACCAGAAAAATACAAACTAAAAATGATTTGCCGCGCATACCTTTCCCTCCACGATATTAGATTTGAACATAATAATATCGCATAGCGCGCGTTATGGCAAACTTTTTTTATGCCAAAAACCAGAAAGTATCTTAACTTTTTTTTGGCTTTGTGATAAAGTAATACTTAGTAATAAATTTAAAGATGAACCCCCTTATTTCCGGGTGGGCCGATCCCAGCGAAGGGACGAGTAATAGACGCCCGGGGGCCGATAAACGGAGGTTATTCTTATGATTGATCCTGTTGTCAGTGGCGTTGCCGGCAGTTACCAGCGGGATGTGTACGCCGGCGGTTACCGGCCCGGCGGCGCGTATGGCGCCAGCTCGCGGGGCGATTCCGGCGCGGCCGACGGTCTTTCCCCCTTGCCGGGATCGACGGCTGCCGCCGTCCCGGCGGCGGGCGGCGACGCCGGTCAGGGCATGCCCCGTTATGCCGGCTATAGCCGGCAGCGGCAAGAGGCCGGCGGCCCTTTGAGCGACGTCCTGCGCCTTCTCAAGCCTGGGGATGAGCGGGACAGAGTCGGCGGCCAAGAGGATGGGCAGGCTAGCCAGGGCGCGGAAAGTGTCCCAGGCGACAGGGAGTGCCAGACCTGCCAAAATCGCCAATATCAGGACGGCTCCGACGATTCGGGCGTATCCTACCAGACCCCCACCAAAATCCCCGCCGATCAAGCCGCCTCAGCCGTCCGCTCCCATGAGAACGAGCATGTGGTGCGGGAGCGGGACAAGGCCCGGCGGGAGGGCCGCAAGGTGGTCAGCCAATCTGTGATGATCAAGACCGCTATTTGCCCCGAGTGTGGCCGCGTCTATGTTTCTGGCGGCGTCACCCGCACCGTGACCAGGAACGACGACAAGCGCCGGGAGTTGTTTCGGGCCGGGCAGCCTGATCAGCCTCAGGGCGCCCTGATCAACCGCAGGGTTTGAAAAGCGAAAATCGATAAAAGGTGTGATAAACTATGCAAAGCGCGAACCAAACCAATATTTTACTGGAATCCGGTACCAACGAACTGGAAATTATGGAATTCACCATTGAAAATGAGCTTTTTGGCATCAATGTGGCCAAGGTCAAGGAAATCATGATGGCCAGCCCGGTCAAGCCCATGCAAAAGTCGCACCCGGTGATCGAGGGCATTTATAAACCCAGGGATCAGGTCATCACGGTCATTGATTTGGCCAAATACTTAAATCTGGCGCCCTCTACCCATCCCGAGAAAGATATTTTTATCATTACCAGCTTCAACCGGCTGGATTTCGCTTTCCATGTGCATACCGTGGTGGGCATTGATCGGATTTCCTGGACGATGATGCAAAAACCGGATCAGATCATCTACGGGGGCGGCGAGGGGGTGGCCACCGCCATCGCCGAATACCAAAACCGCCTGATCACGATTTTGGATGTTGAGAAAATCGTGACCGAGATCAGCCCGCCCACCGGGATTCAGTATAGCGATCTGGAGCGGTTGGGCGACCGCGGCCGCAACGACAAGCCGATTTTGGTGGTGGAGGATTCCATGATGCTTTCCAAAATGATCGTCGAGTCCCTGCACCGGGCCGGCTATGTCAATACCATCAAGGTCAACAACGGCAAAGAGGCATGGGATTACCTGGAGGAAGTCAAGTCCTCCGGCGACGAGATCGAGCGGCATGTGGCCTGTATTGTTTCCGACATTGAGATGCCGCAAATGGACGGGCACCGGTTTACCAAACTGGTCAAAGATGATCCGCTGTTAAAAGCTCTCCCCCTCATCCTGTTTTCTTCCCTGATCAACGACGAGATGAAAAAAAAGGGCCAGTTGCTGGGCGCCGATGAGCAGATCTCCAAGCCGGAGATCGCCAATTTGGTCTCCCTCATCGATCAGCTTACCGCCGACAAGGACACGGAGACGAAAAAGGATACCGAGACGAAAGAAGAGGCGTTGGCGCGATAAATAGATTACCGCGGCTGCCCCGCTTGGCGATGTTTACCGCCGCCTTGATCTGGGGCAGTTCTTTTGCCCTGATGAAAAATACGGTAGAGGTTTTCCCGCCCAATTTACTGCTGGCCCTGCGTTTCGCTATCGCCTGCCTGACTCTGGCCGCGGTTTTTAATGGCCGGTTGCGGGGGTTGAATTGGGATTACGGCAAAAAAACGGCGATTATGAGCGTCTTTTTGTACCTCGCCTTTCTGTTGCAGACCTTGGGCGTTCAAAAGACCACGCCAGGCAAAAACGCTTTTTTGACGGCGATCTACTGCGTGATCGTGCCTTTTCTCTATTGGGCTTTCGGCAAACGCTCCCCTACCTGGCGCAATCTTCTGGCCGCCGCGGCCTGCGTGGTCGGCATCGGGCTGGTTTCCCTGACCCAGCGCCTGACCATCGCGCCGGGGGACTTCTATACGTTGCTGGGCGGCTTTTTTTTCGCCGCGCATCTGGTAGCCATCAGCATTTTCAGCGACGGCAAGGATCCGGCGCTGCTTACCGTAGCCCAATTCGGCTATTGCGCGATTTTTTTCGGCGTTACCGCCTGGCTGACCGGGGAAGCTTTACCGGTGGGGACGTCTGTCTCCACCTGGGCGGCGCTCTTGTATATGGCGCTGTTTTGCACGGCTTTGGGCCTGTTGCTGCAAATCTACGGCCAAAAATATACCGCTCCCTCCACGGCCTCCCTGATTTTAAGCCTGGAAGCGGTTTTTGGCGTGATTTTCTCCGTCTTTTTGTACGGGGAGGCGCTGACGATCCGGCTGATCCTGGGTTTTGTCCTGATTTTCGCGGCGGTCCTGATCTCCGAGCTAAACCCGCGCAAGGCCTAGCGAGCGGATCATTGATAACTTGTAGCACCTGAGATTTGTCAACTGGCGCCTGTCATCTGACGCGCGTCGGCAGGCGCGGATCATCAGAACGCTCCCCGGATATATTTTTGCGTCAGCTCCCGCTCCGGGCAGGCGAACAGCCGCTCCGCCTCCCCCGCCTCCACCAGGCGGCCCTCGTAAAAAAAGGCCGTATAATCGGCTATGCGGCGGGCCTGCTCCAGATTGTGGGTGACCATCATGATAGTATGGGTCTCCTTGAGTTTGGTGAGCAGATCCTCAATTTGAAAGGTAGAGATCGGATCAAGGGCGGAACAGGGCTCGTCCAATAAAAGCAGCTTGGTGTCCAGCATCAGGGATCTCGCTATGCACAGACGTTGCTGCTGACCGCCGGACAATTGGGCGGCCGGGACGTCCAGGCGATCTTCCAGTTCGTCCAGCAGGCCCACCAGCCGTAATTTTTCCAGGGCAAACGACATCAGCTCCACCGTTCCGGCCCGGTATTGCTCCTGATAA
>JAISDE010000113.1 GCA_031265035.1 Peptococcaceae bacterium
AGCCGCGCGACGGCTGTCGCGACAGCCATTGATACAGAAAAGGGGATTAGCTATGCGCGTATTTATCACAGGCGGCACGGGTTTTATCGGCTCCGCCGTCGTTGGGGAACTGATGGAAGCGGGTCATGAGGTAACCGGGCTTGCCCGCTCTGAAAAAGCCCGGCAGGCTCTTAGAGCCATGGGCGCGGCGGCGGTTGACGGCACCCTTGAGGATTTGGCCAGCTTGAGGCGCGGGGCGGCAAACGCCGACGCCGTTGTCCACCTCGCTTTCATCCACAACTTCGCCGACTTCGCCGCGGCGGCGGCGACAGATCAACGGGCGATTGAGGCCATCGGTGAGGCCATCACGGGCGCGAACAAGCCGTTTATCGTGACCTCCGGCGTTCCGACCAGCGGGGACGGTCGCGTCATCACCGAAAACGACGAGGCTGAACCCAGCTTTCCCCGCCATTCTGAGCAAGCGGCGCTGCCCTTCTCAAAGCGAGGCGTTCGGGTGTCGATTGTCCGTCCGTCCCGCTTCGTTCACGACGACGGCAATTATAGCTTCGCCACGCAGCTCATCAACCTCGCCCGGGAGAAGGGCGCGTCGGCATATATTGGCGACGGCTCCAATAGGTTGCACGCCGTGCACAGGCTTGACTTGGCCCGGCTGTTCCGGCTTGTTCTGGCAAAGGGCGAGAACGGCGGGATTTATCAGGCTGTTGGCGACTTTGCCGTGCCCTTTCGGGACATTGCCGAGGTTATCGGCCAACGCTTGGGCGTACCGACAAAATCTCTATCGCTGGAGCAAGCGGGGGAGTACTTTGGTTTCCTCGGTCAAATCGTCGGCGCGGAGAATCCGGCCTCCAGCGAGCTGACCCAAGCCGCGCTTGGTTGGAAGCCGACACACCCCTCACTTTTGGAGGATTTGGCGACCGGCAAAATATTTTGATACAGTTGGTTGGAGAAAGACTGGCTCAGGCTTTGTTTGCCTGAGCCAGTTTTGTTTTGCCTGAGCCAGTTTTGTTTTGCTTGAGCCAGTTTTGTTTCGCTTGGGCCAGTCTTACTGTCAGCCTTCCAGCAGGGTGAGAATGTCCGCCTCCGACAGGGGGAAAGACTTGCCGGCGTTTTCCCGCATGGGCAGCAGTAAATAAAACAGTGTCCGGTAGTCCTTTTGGGAGAAACGACTTTTCAGGGCCGCTACGGTTTTGCCCGAGTCCGAGCCGCCAGAGCCAGAGCCGCTGGCGCCAGAGCCGTCGGCGCCGCCAGAGCCGCCAGAGCCGGAGCCGCCGCCGCCGGCGCTCCCGCCGCTGGCTCCCGGCGCTCCCGCCGCCGGCTCCGCCAGCCACTGGCTCACTTCCCGCTTCAGCCGGAGGATTTCGCCGGCGCTTTTTTTGCCCGCCTCCACGCCCGGCTGGTGATAGGGGTTGATGCCCAGCGCCGCGGCGTAAAAGCCCACGATCCGCTCAAAGAGCGCGATCAGGCCGCCCAAAGCGTAGGGATCCAGCCTGTTCAGGGTGATCAGCAGCGCTTCCCGGCCTTTTTGGCGCATGGCATTCAAGGTGCCGTGGCAAAAGGCCGACAAATAATCGCCCATGGTGATCCCGCCGTCCGCTATCGCCGGCTGCCCGGGGACATCGTCCAGCAAGAAGTCAAATAAGATGGCGAAAAAGTCGTCATTGCCCTCCAGCAGCTGCTGGGCGTAGGAGTGCTGATCGGTGGAGCCTTTATTGCCCAACACCGTGATGCCGTGCCGGGCGATTCCCGCCGGGCCGGCGGTTTGCTTGCCCAGGGACTCCATCACCAGTTGCTGCAAATATTTGCCCCACAGCTCCAGCCGGTCTTTGTAGGGCAGAATGACCATGTTCTTTTTTTGCCGCTTTTGGGTCTGCTCCAGCAGATAATGGGTCAGCGCCAGCGCCGGGTTTTCCCGGACGGCCTCCCGCCGGGTCAACTCGTCCATCGCCCCGGCGCCGGCCAGCAAGCTTTCAATATCCGCGCCCAGCAGGGTCAGGGGCAACAATCCAACAGGGGAGAGCAGGGAAAAACGTCCCCCCACCCATTCCCAAACGGGGAAAGTGGCCAGCCACTGGTGTTCCTGGGCGTAGCGCTCTAGCGGGGAGCCGGCTACCGTCACCGCCAGCGCCTGCCGGCCAAAGCTCAGCCCGGCATCCTCGTAGATTTGCTCCAGCAGCTTGTAGCAATTGCTGATTTCCGCTGTGCCGCCGGATTTGGAGGCCACCACAAACAGAACCTCCGCCCAATGGTCGGCGCCGATGGCCTCCGTCAGACGGTAGACGGACTCGGGATCGGTGTTGTCCAAAAAGCCGGGGATCAGGGGCGCTTCCTGGTCTGTCAGGGCTTTGGCCGCCAGCTGAAAGCCCAATTGGGAGCCGCCGATGCCGATTACCACCAGATAACGGAATTTGCCGCCGGCCGGGTTGGCCCATTGGCCGCTGTGGATTTTGGCCGCCCCGTCCTTGATCTCGGCCAGGGCGTCCATGATGGCGTCCCGGATTTCCGGCGTCGGGGCCAGGGCCGGCGCCCGCAACCAATAATGCCCCGCCATCCGGTTCTCGTCCGGATTGACGATTTTGCCCGCCTCGGTATCCCGGGCCGCCGCCAGCAGCCGGCTGGTCAGTTCCACCGCCGCGGCCGCCCCGGCCGCCGCCGGCCCGCCGCGCCCATCAGGCGCCCCGGCCGCCGGCAAGGTGGCAGAGGAGAAATCCAGATACATTTTCAGCCGCCCATTGTCAAAACCCAGCAGCTTGCCGTCCCCGCTTTGATAAGTCCGCCATGCTTTTGCCATCGCGTTTGCCGTCCTTCCTATATTCATCCTACCAGGCCCTGGATGATCCCCCTTACCGTCGCCAGCCGCTTTGCCGCCGCCGCCTGATCCCCGGCCCGGAGGGAATAATAGACCTTGAGCTTTGGCTCCGTGCCCGAGGGCCGGGCCGCCAGCCAGGAGCCGTCCGTCAGCAGAAAGCGCAGCACATTTTCTTTGGGATAATCCCGCACGCCGGCGGCGTAATCCTCCACCGCCTCCACCCCGGGTAGCAGTACCTGTCCCCGCTCCCGCAGGCTCTCCATCAAGGCGGCCATTTTTTCCTTGCCGGCGCTGCCGGGGAAAGCGAAATTATCCAGGGCGTCCAGATAATAGCCGTATTTTTGGTACAGCGCCTCCAGCCTGTCCGCCAGGCCCAGGCCCCGCCGCCGCCAATAGGCCGCCGCCTCGCACAGCAGCAAGGAGGCCACCACGGCGTCCTTTTCCCGGACGTGGACGCCGGACAGGTAGCCGTTGCTTTCCTCATAGCCAAACACGAAGGTCTCGTCGCCCGCCGCGGTCAGCTCGTTGATTTGCTCGCCGATATATTTGAAACCTGTCAGGGTGCTGATCACCCGCATACCGTAGGAGCGGGCGATAGCGCCGCCCATATCCGAGGTGACGATGGTGTTGATCAATACGCCTTTGGCGGGCAGGGCGCCAGCCGCCTGCCGGCTGCCCAGGATATAATCGATCAGCAAAACGCCGATCTGGTTGCCGGTCAGGTGCCGATAATCGTCGCCTTGCCGGACGACGGCACCGAGACGGTCGCTGTCGGGATCGGTGCCGATCACGATGTCGCTGCCCTGGGAGCGGGCCAGGGCCACCGCCAGGGCCAGGGCCGCCGGATCCTCCGGGTTGGGGTAGGCGGCGGTGGGAAAATCCCCGTCCGGCGCTTCCTGCTCTTTGACCACGCTGACCTTGGTAAACCCGGCCCGGGCCAGGGCCAGCCGCACATAGGCGGCGCCGGCGCCGTGCAAGGGGGTGTAGACGACGGCGAGGGCCTCTTTCGCCGCTTTTTCCGTCAGCAGGGATTGGCTCAGGACAGCGTCGGTAAAGGCGTCCCGTAGCTCGTCGCCTGGCAGGAGGATCAGGCCTCGCGCCAGCCAGGGCTGGAGATCTATCTGAGGCGGGGCGGTAAACAGAGCCAGCCGCTCAATCCGTTCCGTCACCAAATCCGCCTCGGTCGGGCCAAGCTGAACGCCGGTGGCGTCGAATACCTTCAGCCCGTTGTATTCCTTGGGGTTGTGGCTGGCGGTCAGCACCAGGCCGGCGTCGCAGCCCAGATGCCGGATGGCGAAGGAGAGAACCGGCGTAGGCGCCGGCGCCGCCAGCAGGTATACCTTGATCCCCTGGGCCGCCAAAATACAAGCGGCCAATTGGGCGAATTCCGCCGAGTGATGCCTGGTATCGCAGGCGATGGCGAATTTCGCCCCGGCCCCGGCGGCCGGCAGGCCGGCTCCGGCCCCCGTCCCGCCGCCGGCCGCTATGCCGGCCCCCGTCCCGCCGGCGGCTGGTATGCCGGCACCAACCGCGCCGCCGCCGCCGGTCGCTGTGCCGGATCCAACCGCGGCGCCGTCACCGGCCGGCAGGCCGGCCCCGGCTCCGCCGGGCGCTTTTTCCAGCAGCCAGTGCCCAATCCCCAGCGCCGCCCGCTGTACTGTATACAAATTCAGCCGGTTGCTGCCCGGCGCCATGATCCCCCTCATGCCGCCGGTGCCAAAGGCCAATTCCTGCCCGAAAGCCTCCCGGCGTTCCGCTTCCGGCATGGCCTCTATGGCCGCCTTGGTCGCCGGGTCCACATTGGGATGCTCCAGCCACTGCCGGAGGTCGCTTTGATAATCCATTTCCTGTCACCTGCCTTTTGATTTTCCTTAGGATCAGCGGGACAATAACTTGCGCTTCTCGCTTTATTATTACGCTAGTACTTATATGGCCCGAAATGACTTATGTGGTTGCCCAAAGTGATCATGTCGCCCGATCAAATACCTCCGCCAGCCGCCGGTAAAAGCCGGTGTCAATCCCGGCCAGCGCCTCCGCCGTCACCCGAAACCGCCAATTGCCCTGGGCGGTGCCGGGGATATTGATCCGGGTATCGCCGCCGTAGCCCAGCAAATCCTGAATCGGCGCGATCACCAGGCTGGCGGCCGACATATACAAAATCCGCAGCCAGGCCTGACAGATACCGCAATTAGGCCCGCCCCGGCCCCAGTCCCCCTCGTAGCCGGCGTAAAACAGGGCCTCATTCCGCTCTTTTTCCCGCAGCTCGTACATCCAGGCCAGCAAGGTGGTATTGTCATGGGTGCCGGTATAGGCCGCCGTCCGGGGATGAAAACGGTGAGGCAGATGGCGGGCGTCGCCCAAAAAGCCAAACTGCAGGACGCCCATGCCCAAAAAGCCGGTCTCAGCCAGCAGCTTCTCCACCGCCTCGCCCACATCGCCCAGGTTTTCCGCCACCACCGGCAGCTTGCCCAAAGCTTTTTCCATCGCCTGAAAAGGCCCGATGCCCGGCCCCTTTACCCACTGGCCGTCCCTGGCGGTAGGTGAGGCGGCCGGAATCCGCCAATAACTCTCGAAGCCCCGGAAATGATCGATTCGAACCAAATCGTAGCGGGTCAGCGCCTCCCGCATTCTTTCCGTCCACCAGCTATAACCCTGTTGCTCCAAATATTGCCAATTGTACAGAGGATTGCCCCAGCGCTGGCCGGCCTGATTGAAATAATCCGGCGGCGCGCCGGCCACGGCCAGAAAGCGCCCGGCCTCGTCGATGGCGAACATTTCCCGGCAGCTCCATACCTCGGCGCTGTCCTCGGAGACATAAAAAGGCATATCGCCAATCAGGCTGACGCCCTGTCTGTTGGCGTACCGCCGCAGCGCCTGCCACTGATTGTCAAACTCCCATTGGACAAAGCGGTAAAAATCCAGGGCCGGCGCCAGCTCATCTTTGGCCCGGGCCACCGCCGCCCCGTCGTATCCCCGCAGGGCGGCGTCCGTCCAGGCGAACCAGGGCAGGTCGCCCTGGCGTCCCTTGATCGCCATAAAAAGGGCGTAAGCCTCCAGCCAAAACGGGTTAAACCGCCGACAGGCTTCCCGGTCAGCCCCGGAAAGCCTGCCAAAGGCCAGGCGCAGCAACGCCAGCTGTTTTTTTTGCGCCGTCTCGTAGACCACCCGGTAAGTCTCCAGGCCCTGGCAGCGTTCCGCCAACTCATCTCCCGTGATCCAGCCCTTTTCCAGCAGTTGGCGGGGATCGATGAGCATGGGCTCGCCGGCGAAGGCCGACAGGCATTTGTAGGGGGAGAAGGAGTCGCCGGTATGCTCGATGGGCAGGATCTGCCACAGGCGAAAAGCCCCTTGCCGCAAAAAGTCGACGAAATCCCTGGCCTCCCGCCCCAAAACGCCGATGCCGCAGGGGCCGGGCAGGGCCGTGATCGGCAGCAGCGCGCCCGCCGACCTGCGCTCATCCCACATGCCAAATCTCCCTGGCGTATTGGCGGATGACCTCGTCGCTGGAGAAGCGGCCAGAATAAGCGATATTCATCGCCGACATGCGGAACCAGCGCCGCCGATCCCGATACAGCTCATCCACCCGTTTTTGGGCGGCGACATAAGCGTCAAAGTCCTTGAGGACGAAAAACTCGTCATTGTAAGTCAGCAGGGAGTCGTAGACATAAGGGAACTCCGCCTTGCCGATCTCGTTCGGATGGGTATTGATCACCTCCCGGACAATCCGCCGGATCCGCTCGTCCGCCTCGTAAACATCCCGGCTGCGATAGGTGCCGTCCCGGTAATAACCCAGCACCTCCGCCGCGGACAGGCCGAAGGCGATGAAATTTTCCTCCCCCGCCGCTTCCCGGATCTCGATATTGGCCCCGTCCATCGTGCCGACGGTCACCGCGCCGTTCATCATGAATTTCATATTGCCGGTGCCGGACGCCTCCCGGCTGGCGGTGGAAATCTGCTCGCTGATGTCGGAGGCGGGGAAGATATATTCCGCCAGGGAAACCCGGTAATTTTCCAAAAAGACCACCTTGATCAGATCCCGGATCCGGGGATCGTTGTTGATCCGGTTGGCCACGGCGGAGATCAGCTTGATGGTCTCCTTGGCGAAGTGATAACTGGGCGCCGCCTTGCCGCCGAAAATAAAGGTGCGGGGCACAATCTCCAACTCCGGGTGATCCAGCAGGTCGAAATAGGTGTTTAAGATATTCATCACCATCAGCAGCTGTCGCTTGTAAGCGTGGATGCGTTTTACCTGCACGTCGAAAATGGAGTCCGGGTTGACGGCCACTTTATTTTTCTCCCAGATGATCGCCGCCAGCCGCAGCTTGTCCTGCCGCTTGATCGACCACAGCTTGTCCAAAAAGCCGCCGTCCCTGGTCAGCCCTTTTTGATCCAGCAAAGACAGCGTCAGAGGCTCCCGTTTCCATTCCGGACCGATGGACTTGGTGATCAGGGTCGAGAGATCCGGGTTGGATTGGATGAGCCAGCGCCGCTGGGTGACCCCGTTGGTCTTGTTGTTGAACCGTTCCGGATAGACCTCATAAAAGTCCTTGAACAACTCATGGATCAGGATCTCGCTGTGAATCCGGGCTACGCCATTGATGGCGTGACTGCCCACGATAGCCAAGTAGGCCATGCGAATCTCCCCGTCGGCCTCGATGGCCATGCGCCTGATCCGATCCCACTGCCCCTCGTAGAGGCCCCAGAGTTTTTGGCAGAAGCGCTCGTTGATCTCGTGGGTAATCATGTAAATCCGGGGCAGCAGGCGGGCGTAAGTGTCCACCGACCAACGCTCCAGCGCCTCCGGCATAATCGTGTGGTTGGTGTAGGAAATTGTGCGCACGGTGATATCCCAGGCCTCGTCCCAATCCAGGCCATACTCGTCCAGCAGGAGCCGCATCAGCTCCGGCACCGCCAGGGCGGGGTGGGTGTCGTTGATGTGGATGGAGATATAATCCGGCAAGGATCGGATATCGCCGTAGTAGGACTTGTAATGCCGGAGGATGCTCTGGATACCGGCGGACACAAAGAAATACTGCTGCTTGAGCCGCAGCATCCGGTTTTGGTAATTGGAGTCGTCGGGATACAGCACCTCTGATATGGCCTCGGCGGAATATTTGTCCGAGATAGCGTTGAGATAGTTGCCGCTGCTGAAAGACTCAAAATTGAACTGCCGCACCGACTCGGCGCTCCACAGCCGCAGGTTGTTGACCGCGCCCTTGTCGGCGCCCACCATGGGCACATCGTAGGGCATGGCCACGACCTGCTCGCAGTTTTCCAGATCATAGATCTGGCGGCCGTCCGCCTCCCGTTCCTTGACTTCCCCGAAAAATTTGACCACGATAGCCTTGTTGGGCTTTTTGATCTCCCAGACGTTCTCATTGCGCAGCCAATTGTCCGGGGTCTCCA
This sequence comes from Peptococcaceae bacterium, assembly GCA_031265035.1. Taxonomy (GTDB): domain Bacteria; phylum Bacillota; class Peptococcia; order DRI-13; family UBA5745; genus JAISDE01. The sequence continues at coordinate 8,213 of JAISDE010000113.1, forward strand.
CCTGGCAGCCGTTCTCGATCTTTTGCTCGAACAGGCCGTATTTGTAACGGATGCTGCAACCGTGGCCCGGCAGGCCCAAAAAGGCCAGGGAGTCCATAAAACAGGCCGCCAACCGGCCCAGGCCGCCGTTGCCCAGGCCCGGATCCGCCTCCACATCATAGATCTTGTGGATATCCAGGCCCAGATCCTTCATGGCCCCCTCGCAGACATCTTTCAACCCCAGGGAAAGGATGTTGTTTTCCAGCATCTTGCCCAGCATAAATTCCAGGGAAAAGTAGTACACCTGCTTGCGGCGGTTTTTTTGATTGGCCTGGTTGGTTTGTACCCACCGCTTGGTCACCTGCTCCTTGATCAGGGAGGCCATGGCGCTGTAACAATCCTCTGGCGCCGCTTCCTCAATGCTGATGCCCCTTAATGTCTCCAGCCGATTGACGAACGCCTTGCGAAAATCTTTTTTATTCATCTTTCTTCCCCTTCGCGACCTGTTTAGATAATTTTTTTACCGCGTAAATAGCCGCGCCCAATGCCGGTACCCCGAGCTCGCGGTTGGTACGCTCGCTCAACCACTCATAGGGCGGCGAATCAGCGAATATCGCCTCGGCGCCGGGCAACTCAATGTCATTTTCTGTCACATTGGCGGCGATCAACACCGTCGTCGCCCCCGTCCCCCGAGTGAAGGCGAACAGCCCATCCCCGGCGCGATACAGGCGGTACCGACCCGACTTGAAGGCCGGCAGGGCATGGCGTACTTGGGCCAAATGCCTGTACCAGGCCAGCAAATCCTGATCCTCCCGGCCCCAGGGATAGCAAGCCCGGTTGAAAGGATCCGCGCCCCCCTCCATGCCCGCCTCGTCCCCGTAGTAGACACAGGGAAAGCCGGGCAGGGTAAATTGCAGGGCCGCGGCGATTTTCAGCAGCCGCTTGCCTAGCAGCCTTTGGGCCTCGCTCAGGCGGTACCGGGACATAGCCTCTTTATCCCCCGGCCAGCCCTCGCCGCCCAATACGGTCAAAATCCGCATGGTGTCGTGGGTGCCCAGGATGTTCATCAGGGCGTCCAGGGCCGGGCCGGGATAATTCAGCGTCAGCCAGGCCATGGCGCCGGCCAGGGCTTCCGCGTCTTTTTCCTTGATATACTTGATGATGGCGTCTTTCAGCGGGTAATTCATTACCGAGTCCAGCTGCCCGCCCAACAGATACCGGCGCCGGGCGCCGTAGGCGATTTTGTTGGAGGCGTCCTCCCAGACCTCCCCGATGATCAGCGCATCGGCCTTGGTTTGCTTGATCCGGGCGCAGAGAGGATCCAAAAACTCATCCGGGATCTCGTCCACCACATCCAGGCGCCAGCCTCCCGCCCCCTGCCGCAGCCAATGGGCGGCCACGCCATCCTCGCCGGTGATAAACCGTTGATAGGACTCGTTTCTTTTGTTGGCGGCCGGCAGCAGACGGATGCCCCACCAGGACTCATACACCGTATTCCAATCGTAAAAGGTGAACCAGGGATAATAGGGGGATTCTTGGGATTGATAAGCGCCCAGGCTGTCATAATGACCGTACTGGTTGAAATAAACGCTGTCCGCTCCCACATGGCTGAATACCCCGTCCAGGATGACCCTCATACCCAGGGCTGCCGCCTTTTGGCACAAGTCGGTGAAGATCTCCCCGTCGCCGAAGCCGGGGTCAAGCTTTTGGAAATCCCCCGTATCGTATTTGTGATTGGAGGCCGCCTCAAAGATGGGACTCAGGTAAAGGCAGGTCACGCCCATCTTCGCCAACAGGGGCAGTTTCTCGATAATACCTGGCAGGTTGCCGCCAAAAAAGTCGTTATTGCGGACAATCCCCTCCTCATCCGGCTGAAAAACCGGGCAGCCGCCCCAATCCTCCCGGGCCACGGCGCCCTCCCGCAAACGGAGAGGATACTGGCCCCGGTAATAGCGATCCACGAAAATATGATACATGATACCGCCCTTGATCCAATCGGGGGTACGCAGATCTTGATCGTAGACCGTCAGCTGAAAGGGCGAGCAGCCGCTGTCGGCGGCCTTGAGACCATCCTTGTCAAGGCGCAGCGTTTGCTCCCCGGTCTCCACCTGGAAGTAAAACCAATAGAGATCCGGCCGGTCGGGATTGATCGTCCCCGCGAAAAGCTCATAGGCGCCCTGGCTGTGGGACCAGCGCAGCGGGATCGTCGCCGCCTCACCGCTGTCGGGCCAGCAGACGACGCTGACCGCCCGGGCCAGAGAACGTTTGAGGCCCAGCCGCAGCGTCAGGGTGGCGCCTTGCCGCAGCGCCCCCTGGGGGTGGCGGAATTGTTCGTCATATTCATCAAAAATGTACTCAAGACTGCGCAATGTGATATTTCCCTCCCAATAGGTGGTCGCTTTGGCTTTTACCGCCGCCGCCTCAGCGCAGGCCGCGGTAAATTGCCGCGTAGGCCCTGGCCGACAGCGCCCAGCTGAAATCAGTCCGCATGGCCTCCCGCATCAGATTTTGCCAATCCCCTTTCCGATAGGTGTAGAGATCCAGGGCCTGGCGGATGGTGTCCAAAAATACGGCGGCCTGATATTCCGTAAACACGAAGCCGTTGCCGTCGCCGGCCCGGCAGTCCCTGATCGTGTCCTTGAGGCCGCCGGTGGCCCGGACGATAGGGATGGAGCCATAACGGCAGGCGGTCATCTGGGCCAGGCCGCAAGGCTCATTGCGGGAAGGCATCAGCATCACGTCGGCCCCGGCGTAAATCTTGTCGGCGATCTCCGGGTTGTAGGCGATGTTGATGCCCACTTTGTCCGGGTAGCGCAGGGCCATTTCCGAGAAAAACAGCTCGTACTCATGATCCCCCGTGCCCAAGAGCAGGAATTGGGTGTCCAGCTTCATCAGGTCTTCCATGATGTAGGTGATCAAATCCATCCCCTTGTGGGAGACCAGGCGGGAGACCACGCAGATCAGCATTTTCTGAGAGGATTTCGGCAAGCCGAAAAGCTCCTGGATCCGCAGCTTATTGGCCGTTTTGTTTTCCAGGCTATTGACCGTGTAATTTTTTACCAGGCTGGGGTCGGTGGCGGGATCGTAAGCCTGGGTATCGATCCCGTTGATAATACCCCGCAGCTTGTCGGCGTTTTCCCGGATGATTCGCTCCAGCCCGAAGCCGCCGTCGGTCTTGATTTCCTCGGCGTAGGAGGGGCTAACGGTGGTCAGCTGGTCGCAGCAGATGATGCCGCCCTTCATTAGGTTGAGGCAGTGGTCATATTCCACCAGCCCTTGTTCCTCCGGGCGCAGATCAAAGACGTCCAGCAGGATCGACGGCGTGTATTTGCCCTGATACTCGATATTGTGAATCGTGAAAACGCTGCGGATCTGATCGTATCGGCCCGCGAAGCGGGTTTTCAGGTAAATCGGCACCAAAGCCGTCTGCCAGTCATGGGCGTGAATGACATCGGGGATAAAGCCGGTCAGCTCCATGACGGAAAATACCGCCTTGGAGAAATAGGCGAAGCGCTCGCCGTCGTCGAAATAGCCGTAGCAATTATCCCGGTGGAAATAGTATTCGTTGTCGACGAAGTAATAGGTGACGCCGTCCCTTTGGGCCTGAAAAACCCCGCAGTACAGGGCGCGCCAGGCCAGGAGCACCTGGGCCTCGCCGATAAAGGTCATTTCCGGGCCAAAGCGCAGCCGCAGGGCCTCGTATAGGGGGCAGACCACCCGCACGTCCAGGTTGGCGTCCACTTCCCGCAGGGCCTTGGGCAAAGCGCCTACCACCTGGCCCATACCGCCGGTGGTGATAAAGGGCGCTACCTCGGATACAGCGAATAAGACATTGGTGACGGCGGTCTTGGCCGACTTGCGCCTGGCCGGCGCCGCCCCGGCGGCAGCAACCGCCGAGGTGGTTGTAGCGGCCGCGCCGGCGGCTGTCCCGACGTCGGCGACCGCGGCGGCGGCCCTGGGCCGCCGGCCGGGCGCCTTTTTGGCCGGGGCGGGGGCGTCGCCCCGCGCCGCCGGCGTGGCCTTCGCGCCTTTTGCCGCTTTCGCGCCTTTCGTAGCCGGCGTGGCCTTCGCGCCTTTTGCCGCCTTCGCGCCTTTCGCAGCCGGCGTCGCTTTCGCGCCTTTCGCGCCCGCCGCTCCCGCGGCTCTGGGCCGGCGGCCGGCTGTCTTGCTGACAGCGGCCGCCGCCGCGCTCGCCGGGGCCGTCCCCGGCTCAGTCGCCGGGCCTGTAGCCGCCGGCAACCCGGTTGTCGAGCCCATTGGCGTTTCTGTCGTCTTTCTGTTTATTTCTGCCATATTTTCGCATCTCCTTTATCCATCGATTGTCCTAAATTGTTATCAAACAATTTTTTCCCGGGATATGTAAACGGGATAGGTTTGACTGCCCATCAGCTTGCGGTTTTCGGTCACAATCACGGAGGTGTCGGCGATGATCCAGTCCAGCTCCGCGTTTTTCTCCACCGTCGCGCCCATCTGCAGGATGCTGTTTTTTACGACAGCGCCCTCTTTGACCCGCACATTACGAAACATCACGCAATTTTCCACCGCGCCGTCAATCTGGCAGCCGTCCGCCACGATAGAATTGGTAATCCTGGCGTTGGCGCCGTATTTGGTCGGCAGGGAATCCTTGCCGCTGGTATAAATGTTGCGGCCCTGATTGAAAAACAGGGAATTGCGCTTTTTGCTGTCCAGCATATCCATATTATAATAAAAAAACGTGTCCAGGGAAAAAATCCTGGCGGAATAGCCCTGGAAATTATAGCCGATCACCTTGAGGCTTTTCAGCGCCCCGGCCAGGATCTCCCGGGTGAATTTGATAATATCGCAAAATCTCTCCCTGGCCAAAAGCTGCAGCAGCGTGGTTTTGGGGAGGACGAAGGCGCCCAGGGACACATTCATGTCCTCAGTCCCGTAGGCGGCCCGCTGAATTCCCGTCAGACGCCCCCTCTCGTCCAAAATATAGTGGATTACGCTCTGACGCTCAATGTCCATTACCTGTTTTTTGCTGTAGACGGCGGTGATATCCCCGCCGTTTTGCCGGTGAGTCGCCAGGACATCCCGAAAATCAATATTGTATAATGTGGCGCAATCAGTCAGGATCACGTATTCCGCCTTGGAGCCGCTCACGGTGTCCAACGCCCGTCGCAGGGCCTCGTCCCTTTCCCGGCTGTAGGGCATCCGATCGTCGGTGAGGTAAGGCGGGAAAAGGGTGACGCCGCCGCTTTTCCGGGACAAATCCCACTCCTTGCCCGTGCCGATATGGGTGATCAGGTTTTGATATTGACTGTTTAAGATGATCGCGATGGAGTAAATCCCGGAGTTGACCATATTGGAAAGGGTGAAATCCACCAGCCGGTACCGGCCGGCGAAATGCGTCGCCGAGATGGTGCGGTTGCTGCCGTCGCTGACCTCGTCCGGGTGGGGGTCGGCCAGGCATAGTCCTATAGTCATAAGCTTTCCTCCCGCCGGCCGACCACCGTGATCGGGCCGCCTTCTTCCCTGGGGGCGCCAACCACGGCGTTTTTGCCGATATAGCTGTCCTCATCCAATATCGCGTAATTGACCGAGGCGTAACGTTTAATCACGGTATTGGCCATCACGATGGCGTCCCGGACGACGGCGCCCTGCTCCACGATGACGCCCTCCGATAAAATGCTGTGCTCCACCGAGCCGTAAATCTCGCAGCCGGCGTTGAGCAGGCTGTTTTTGACCTTGCCCTTTTTGGCGATATATTGAGGCGGCTTGCCCACCACCTGGGAGAGAATCGGCCAATCCAGCAAGCCCAGGGTCATGTCCTCCAGCATGTCCATATTCGCTTCCCAGAGGCTTTCCACCGTGCCCACGTCTTTCCAGTAGCCCTTAAAACGGTAAGCGTACATGGGCCGCCCGTCCGCCAGCATATTGGGGATGATGTTTTTGCCGAAATCATTGTCGGAGGACGTGTCCCGCGCGTCGTTTTCCAAATACTCCCGCAGAACCGGCCAGTTAAAAATATATACCCCCATTGACGCCTTGTTGCTTTTGGGCTCCCGGGGTTTTTCCTCGAAACTGATAATCCTCTGCTGGGTGTCCGTGTTTAATATCCCGTACCGGCTGGCGTCCCGGGGGGGCACCTTGATGACGGCGATGGTGCAGTCCGCCTGATTGTCTTTATGGAATTTCAGCATTTGGGCGTAGTCCATCTTGTACACATGATCGCCGGAGAGAACCATAACGTATTTGGGATCGTAGGAGTAAATGAACTGTCGGTTTTGGTACACGGAATTGGCCGTGCCGCTGTACCAGTCACTGCCGCCGGCGCTGCTAAAGGGCGGCAGGATGGCCACGCCGCCGAACATCCTGTCCAGATCCCAGGACTGGCCCTTGCCGATATAGCCATGGAGAAAATGGGGCTGGTACTGGGTCAGCACGCCTACAGTATCTATGCCGGAGTGAACGCAGTTGGATAATGTAAAGTCGATAATGCGATATTTGCCGCCAAAGGTCACGGCCGGCTTTGCGATGTGGTCTGTCAGCGCCAGCAGCCTGGCGCCCCGGCCGCCGGCCAGCAGCATCGCGATGCATTCCTTGCGGTTTTTCCCTATCATCGGCTTCCCGCCTTTCCTCAGCTAATTGATCCGACCGCCCCAGTATCGGGGAACCCGCGCCCTGGAGCCTCAACCTCAGCCGCCGGCTCAGCCTCTGCCTGGGACTCAGCCTCAGCCGCCGGCTCCGGCTGGGGCGACTCCGCCGCCAATTCCCCGACCGTCAGCTTTTTGAAGCACACTGTGGCCAGGGGAGGCACGGTAACCCGCAGCCGGTAAGGATAACCGTGCATGGGATCCTCCTCCGCCTCTAGGGGGCCGTTGCTGTGCCCCCAGCCGCCATACTCCGGCTGATCCGAGTTGAGAACTTCCTCATAGCGGCCCGGCTCAGGCACGCCAAAGCAATAATTATCCCTGGTCACCGGCGCGAAATTCTGCAAGACTACCAGCGCCTCGCCCCGCCTGTCGATTCGCATAAACACGATGATGTTTTGCTCCCGGTCGTTGTCGCTGATCCAGCGGAAGCCCTCCCAGGAATAGTCCACCTCCCACAGGGCCGGTGTCCGCAGGTAAAAGGCGTTCAGCGCCCGGACATAATCCCGCAGCTGCCGGTGCAAGGGATAGTCCAGCAAAAACCAGTCCAGCTGAGTTTCCTCATCCCATTCCTTGAACTGGCCGAATTCCGTGCCCATAAAGCTCAACTTTTTGCCTGGATGGGTCATGGCGTAGCCCAAAAAGGCGCGCATTCCGGCGAATTTTGTCTCGTAGTCACCGGGCATTTTGTCCAGCAGCGATTTTTTCCCGTGTACCACCTCGTCGTGGGAGACGGGCAAGATGTAATTCTCGCTGAAAGCGTAGTAGAAGGAAAAAGTGATCTTCTCATGAATTTTTTTGCGGTAGATCGGATCGACAGACACATATTCCAGCATATCGTTCATCCAGCCCATATTCCATTTGAAGTTGAAGCCCAGGCCGCCGTCCTGGATGGGCTTGGTCACCAGGGGCCAGGCGGTGGATTCCTCCGCCACCATCATCACATAGGGGAACAGGCCGAAAACGGTCTTGTTCAGCTTTTTCAAAAAGGCGACGGCGTCCAGATTCTCGTTTTTGCCGTAAGTGTTGGGCGTCCACTCGCCTTTTTGCTTGCCGTAATCCAGATACAGCATGGAGCTGACGGCGTCTACCCGCAGCCCGTCGGCGTGATACATCTCCAGCCAAAAGACCGCGTTGGAGATTAGGAAGGATTGCACCTCCGTCCGCCCGTAATCGAAGCAGCGGGTACCCCACTCCCGGTGCTCCATCCGGTCGGCGCCGTGGCACTCGTACAGCGGCTCGCCGTCGAAAGCGACCAGGCCGTGGCTGTCCTTGGGGAAATGCGCGGGAACCCAATCCAGGATAACGCCGATACCCGCCTCATGACAGCGGTCGATCAGGCCCATCAAAGCGTGTGGCTCACCGTAGCGAGAGGTGGCGGCGTAATAGCCGCAGACCTGATAACCCCAGGATTTGCCGTAGGGATGCTCCATGACGGGCATCAACTCCAGGTGGGTGTAGCCCATGTCCAGCAAATAAGGGATCAGTTGATCCGCTATCCGCTCATAAGAGAGCAGTTGCCCGTCCGGTTGCCGGCGCCAGGAACCCAGGTGGGCCTCGTAAATATTGACCGGCTGATCATAAAGGATCCGCTCGTGCCTGCTGGCTTGCCAGGCTTTGTCCCGCCACTGGTAGCCCTCGATGTCGTAGACAATGGAGGCGGTCTTTTGGTCGGTCTCAGCGTGAAACGCGAAAGGATCCGCCTTGAGACGGCGCTGCCCGTCCCGGCCCGTGACCGAGAATTTGTACCTTTGCCATTGGCTGACATCGGGGAGGGACAACTCCCAAATGCCGTCCTCCGACAATCGTCGCATGGGATGGGCGTCTTCCCGCCACTGGTTGAAATCGCCCACCACATTGACAGCCTGAGCGTTGGGCGCCCAAGTACGGAAAACCGCCCGGCCGCTGTCGGCGTCAAAATGACAGCCTAAAAACTCATAAGCGCGAAAATTTGTGCCTTGATGAAATAAATATACTGGCAGGTCATTGGAAAACAAAGCGTTTTTAATATCGATCCACCTCTTTTCGGAGAGCCAGGTTTTATAACATTATATCGCATATTTCCTGAATAGAGAACCAGATTGGGAGAATATTTTTGAATAATTTCACCCGCGCTGGATTGACATTGTAAATGCCTCTTTGCAGCGAGGGTAACTTGTGCTATTATATGCCAAGAACGCCGCGAACCATACACTGGAGGAGAGAATTTGGCGTTACCGCGATTCCTTTAAGCGTATCGACATCGCCGAGGGGCTCAAGGGGGGTTAAACGACTGATGAAGGGATTAAACGCTGATGAGAATGGATGAGAAACAGGCTTTGAAAAAGCAGGCTCTGAAAATGATTGGCGACATATCTTCCGCCAATGGTGTGTCCGGCTTTGAGGACGAGGTTGTGGCCCTGCTACGGAGGTATAGCGAAGGGTTGGGCGAGACCCGGGAGGACAAGATGCGCGACTTCTACATTGAGCGCGGGGAGAACAAAGGCGGCCGCCTGAAGGTGCAGCTGGACGCCCACAGCGACGAGGTGGGCTTTATGGTTCAGGCCATCCGGGACAATGGCACCATGGATTTCATCGCCCTGGGCGGCTGGGTGCCCGCCACGGTGCCGGCCCACCGGGTGCGGGTACGAACCAAAACCGGAAACTATATCCCTGGCCTCATCGCTTCCAAGCCCCCCCATTTTATGACCGAGGCCGAGCGCGCGGCCCCGCCCTCCCTGCAACAGATGGTGATAGACGTAGGCGCCAGCTCCCGCCAGGAGGCCATGGAGGGCTTCGGCGTCCGGGTGGGCGCCCCGGTGGTGCCCGACGCGGATTTTGAGTTCATAGAAGAGCATAACCTGATGATCGGCAAGGCCTTCGACTGCCGGTTGGGCTGCGCCGCCCTGCTGGGTACACTGCGGGAATTGCGGGGCGAGGCGCTGGACGTGGACGTGGTGGGCGCTTTCGCGGTACAGGAGGAGGTGGGCACCCGGGGGGCTATCATTACCACCGGCACAGTAAAGCCCGACATCGGCATCGTGTTTGAGGGCTGCCCCGCCGACGACACCTTTACCCCGCCCTACGCCATCCAGACCGCCCTGGGCAAGGGCCCCATGCTGCGACATATCGACTCCCGCATGATCACCAACCCCCGCTTCCAGCGCTTCGCGCTGGAGCTGGGGGAGGAGTTGGGCATCCCGACGCAGGAAGCGGTACGTTCGGGCGGGGCCACCAATGGCGAGCGCCTGCACCTGTCGGGTATAGGGGTGCCGGTCATCGTCATCGGGTTGCCGGTGCGGTACATCCACACCCATTATGGCATCGCCTCCTACACCGACTATGAGAACGCCGTGGCCCTGGCCTGCCAGGTGCTGCGCCGGCTGAATGAGGCTGTCTATAAAGGTTTTTGAAAAGGTCTTTGAAAAGGTTTTTGAGTAATTTCAAAAGCCCCCGTCATTTGCCTTCTGGTATGACGGGGGCTTTTGGCTCAGTATATCAGCGCCATATCAGCGCCGCCGCCGGGAGGAT
>JAISDE010000204.1 GCA_031265035.1 Peptococcaceae bacterium
CGCCGCCGCCGCCGAGCCGACGCTGTTCGCCGCCGCCGACCCGGCAGGCCAAAGCGCCGCCGGCCGGCTGTCCCCCGCCGACAAACGGCTGCTGGCGCGGATCAGCTATTACCCCATCCACATCGATCGCCTGCTGGACGCCGCCGGCGTCGGCGAGCCAAGCGTCGAATCGCCCGGCAAATCGCCTGTTGGATCCCGTGCTGAATCCCGTGTTGGATCGCCCGGTGAAGCGCCTGGCCAGCCCAGCCCCGGCAAATTATCCGGCGGCGATCTTTATTTAGGCTTGACAAATCTCCTTCGTTCCCGTTTAATTGAGAAGTTACCGGGGAATTATTATCAGCGGATTTAAAACTCGGTTAATCAATTAAGGCGAGTAGGTGATGTTATGTCAACATTACTGGTGGTGGTGGAATCGCCGGCCAAGGCGAAAACCATCGGTAAATTTTTGGGCAGCAAATACAAGGTCAAAGCGTGTATGGGGCATGTTCGGGATCTGCCCAAAAGCCAGTTCGGTATCGACGTGGAAAATGACCTGGCTCTAAAATATATCACTATCCGAGGCAAAGGCGAGCTGGTGCATGAGCTGAAGGGCATGGCGCAAAAATGCGACGGCGTCCTGCTGGCCACCGACCCGGATCGGGAAGGGGAAGCCATCGCCTGGCATCTGGGCGAGCTGCTGCAGCTGGACACGGCGAAAAATTGCCGCGTCGAGTTCAACGAGATTACGAAAAAAACGGTGACGGAAGCGGTAAAGCATCCCCGCCCGGTGGACGCCAACCGGGTAGACGCCCAACAGGCCCGCCGGGTGTTGGATCGGATCGTGGGCTACAAATTGAGCCCGCTCCTGTGGAAAAAAGTCCGCAAGGGCCTCTCCGCCGGCCGGGTGCAATCCGTGGCCTTGCGGCTGATCTGCGACCGGGAGAAGGAAGTTCGGGAATTTATCCCGGAGGAATATTGGGATCTGAAAGCCCAACTGGCCAAAGGCCGGGAGTTGTTTTACGCCCGCCTGCACCAGATCGCCGGCAAAAAGGCCCGCCTGGGGACGGAGGCGGACGTGATCCGAGTGAAGGAAGCTGTCGGGAAAGAGGACTTTACGGTCGCGTCGGTAAAGACAAAAAGCCAGAGCCGCAACCCCGCCCCGCCGTTTACCACCAGTAGCTTGCAGCAGGAGGCGTTCCGCAAATGCAATTTCACCGCCAAGCGGACAATGTTGGTGGCCCAGCAATTATATGAGGGGCTGGATTTGAGCAAGGCCGAGGGCACGGTGGGGCTGATCACCTACATCCGAACCGACTCCACCCGGATCAGCCAGGAGGCGCAAAGCGAGGCGCTGGAGTATATCGGCCAGGTTTTCGGCGCCGACTATCGGCCCAAAACGCCCCGGGTATACAGCCGCAAAGGGCGGATTCAGGACTCCCACGAAGGCATACGCCCCAGCTCCGTCCAGCGGACGCCGGAATCCGTCAAGGCTTTCCTAAAGCCGGAGCAATATAAACTGTACAAACTGATTTGGGAACGGTTTTTGGCCTCCCAAATGGCGTCGCTGACCCAGGACGTGACCACGGCGGACTTCAAGGTAAAAGACTGCGTTTTCCGCGCCACCGGAATCACCGTGACTTTTCCGGGCTTCACCCGCCTCTACGAGGAAGGGAAAGACAGCAAGCCCGACACCGGCGACGGCGGGGCTGAGGGCGAGGACGGCGACGGCGGGGAAAACGCCGGCGCTCTGCCGGCCCTGACGGCGGGGGAAGCGCTGCCGCTGAAAAAATGGCAGGAAAAGCAAAATTTCACCCAGCCGCCACCCCGATTCTCCGAGGCCTCCCTGATCAAAACCATGGAGGAAATGGGCATCGGCCGGCCCAGCACCTACGCTCCCACCATCGACACCATCGTCACCAGGGGCTATGTGCTGAAAGAGAAACGGCAATTTGTGCCTACCGAGCTGGGCGGCCTGGTGGTAGATCTGCTGAAACAGTATTTCCCCAATATTATTGATAAAGATTTCACCGCCAATATGGAAAAGCAGCTGGATGAGGTGGAGGAAGGCGGCAGCCGCTGGAAAGAGTTGATCTACGATTTTTACCGGCCCTTTATCAAGGAGCTGGAGGAAGCGGAGAGCAAAATCGGCCATGTGGAGCTGGCGGACGAGGTCACGGAGGAAATTTGCGAGAAATGCGGCCGCAATATGGTGATCAAGCACGGTCGGTACGGCAAATTTTTGGCTTGCCCCGGCTTTCCCGCCTGCCGCAATACCAAGCCCATCCTGCAAACGCTGAAAGAGGTCAAATGCCCGAAATGCGGTCAGGGCGACGTGGTGATCCGGCAAACCCGGAAGAAAAGGAGGTTTTACGGTTGCAGCCTGTTTCCCGCTTGCGACTTTACCTCCTGGTATGAGCCTGTGGCCGAGCGCTGCCCAAAATGCGGCGGGTTTTTGGTGAAAAAGCCGGGCCGGGGCGGCGAGCAGCTGGTGTGTATGGCGGAGGGCTGCGGTCGCAAGCCCCAGGCGGCGGCGGCGGCGCCGGCGCCGGCCGGCGACGGGAGCGAGGCGGCAGGCGCGGGCAAAGCGGCAGGCGCAGGCAAGGCGGCAGGCGCCACCAAGGCGGCAGGCGCTGCCAAGGCGACAGGCGCCACCAAGGCGGCAGGCGCTGCCAAGGCGACAGGCGCTGCCAAGGCGGCAGGCTCTGCCAAGGCGGCAGGCGCCACCAAGGCGGCAGGCGCTGCCAAGGCGACTGGCGCCACCAAGGCGGCAGGCGCTGCCAAGGCGGCTGGCGCAGGCACGGCGCCAGGCGC
>JAISDE010000009.1 GCA_031265035.1 Peptococcaceae bacterium
GGTAACCTTTAGTTGCGGTTGATGGAAAAGTACGATAGTATTACTGCGAGAGTTCTGTAAATTGGTTATTGACATGCTTTATGACACTTAAAAAAGGCGACTATAAAAAAGTAGACTTTCTTATAGTGCCCGCATTCCTTCCTTTCAGTATAGCGCCACATAGCGCGACCAAAAAACAAAGACCGCTGCCTTAACTCAGCGGTCTTTGTTTTTCGCGATGGAATGTTTTATCAGCGCCGAATAATTGATTCGCGCGACAATTTTAGGCCTCTGGCAAGGCGCGTCATTACACCAGGGGCCGCTTGGCCGGCAGACCCGAACGGCGGGGAAACCCGGCCGGCGTGGGGCCTACCTTCTGATAAAGCAGGATGGTTCTGGCGCCGCTGCCCTCGGGCAAATCCCCCGCCAGTATCTCCGTCAGCCGGCCGCCCAGTATCCCGGCGACCCGGGCCGCCGCCTCAGCCGCCGCCGGGCCGTCCGGGCCTTTGTACAGCGCCAGCCAGCCGCCGACCCGGGCCAGGGGCAGGCACAATTCCAGCGCCACCGGCAAAGGCGCCATCGCCCGGCTCACTACCCAATCATAGGATTCCCGCAGCTCCGGCCCGCGGCCGGCGTCCTCCGCCCGCAGAGGCAAAGCCCGGGTATCGGTCAGGCCCAGATCGCCGATCACCGCTTCCAGAAAGCGAACCTTTTTGCCCGCCGCCTCCAGCAAATCCAGCCGGAGCGACGGCAAAAGGATTTTCAGCGGCAAGCCCGGCAAGCCGGGGCCGCTGCCCGCGTCCGCCACCCTGCCGCCGATGGCCCGGTCAGACAGCGCCAAAAGCAGCAGAGAATCCAAAAAATGCTTGATCTCCACCTCTTTTGGCTCGGTAATCGCCGTCAGATTCATTTTTTGATTCCAGGCCAGCAGCAGCGCCCGGTAACGGGCCAAAGCCGCCAGCGCCGGCGGGCCGATCTCTATCCCTCTCCCCCGCAAAGCGGCCGCCAGATGGACAAACTCACTCTCGCTCATCCTGTCTGCCTATATATCAAATTTACTTATACGGACTGTCCGCCCATACATCCTATACATCCCAGACCTTCCACGGCGCGTCGCCCCGCTCCCAAAGGCTCTCCAGCAGGCTTTTGTCCCGCGCGGTATCCATGCACTGCCAAAAGCCGCGGTGCTTGTACACGCCCAGATCGCCGCCGGCGCTCAGGCGCTCCAGGGGCGCCCGCTCCAAAACCGTGGCGTCGTCGTCCAGATAGTCAAACACGCCGGGTTCCATCACCATAAAACCGGCGTTGATCCAGCCGCCGTCCTCTTTGGCTTTCTCATGAAAACCGGTGATCGTGTCGTCCCGGTCGTTGATGTCCAGCACGCCAAACCGACCGCCCGGCTGGATCGCCGAGAGGGTGACTGTTTTAGCGGAACGCTCGTGGGCGGCCAGCAAGCCGGGCAGATCAATATCGCTCACGCCGTCGCCGTAAGTCATCAGGAAGCGCTCATCCCCGATATACCGGCGCACCCGCCTGATCCGCCCGCCTGTCTGCGTCTCCAGCCCCGTATCCACCACCGTCACCCGCCACGGCTCGGCCACATTGCTGTGTACCGTCATATCGCCGCCCCTGGAGAAGTCGAAGGTGATATCGCTGCGGTGCAGATAATAATCGGCGAAATACTCCTTGATCATATAGCCTTTGTAGCCGCAGCAGATGATGAAGTCATTGACGCCGTGGTGAGAGTAATACTTCATAATGTGCCACAATATCGGCGCGCCGCCGATCTCGATCATGGGCTTGGGCCGGAGATGCGATTCCTCGCTGATCCGGGTGCCGAAGCCACCCGCCAGAATTACAGCTTTCATTCTCATCTTCCTATGTTTCAGCGTCCGGGACTTTATCCCATTGTGCCACATTTTCCCGGTATTTTCAACAACAACTTTTTCGACCCGCCCGAACCCGTCCAAACCCGCTTGATTAAAGGCGGGAGGCGGATCAGAGCGGCTGAAAAGGTGGGCGCGCTTATAACTTGACAAAAAGTGATAAAAGCCCCAAAATGATGTAGGGGCCGGCGACGGCTGCCCTCGCGGCCTGACGCTTTATGACACCCAAAACTTGTCAGCGGGCGACGACCGAACCCGGGGGGAAAGGTGGCAAGACATGCGGCATTATTTCGTCATAAATCCCAAATCTTTTGTGCAATTGGAGGACTTGAAGCGTTTTCTTCTCAGCGTGGAAAATTGTTTTTCCGTCGGCAACCGCGCTGAGTACAAGATCTATATCTCCCGCTATCCCCGGGACGCCGTGGCGGCTGTCCACAGGTACGCGGCCGGCGTCACTGACGGCGAAAAGGTAAGGATTTACGCCGTGGGGGGCGACGGGATACTTTTTGACTGCCTGAATGGCATGGCCGAGTTTGAGAACGCGGAGTTGGCCAGCGTTCCCTACGGCAATTCCAACGATTTTATCAACGCGTTCGGCGAGGAGAATTTTGACGCTTTCCGGGACATAAAACTCCTTGCCGCGGCGCCCACCACGCCTGTGGATCTGATTCAGTGCGGCTCGCGCTTCGCCTTGCTCAACTGCTGTATCGGAGTGGAGAGTCAGGCAGTTATGAGTATGAACGGCTTTTCGAAAGCGGCGAACAAAGGCAAATATATGCGCAATTTTATACCGGCCCTCTATAAAATCGGCGCCGTCGCCGGCATCATCAACGGCTCCATCGCGCCTAAGCGCTATACCGTGATAATTGACGGCGCCGACAAATCCGGCGAGTATACAAATATCAACGTCGCCAACACCGCGTTCAACGGGGGCGGCAACATGCCGAACCCTTACGCCGCGCCGAATGACGGGGAGCTGGATATTGTTTTCACGAACCCCCTCTCCCGGCTGCGCACAGTCGCGATTATGCCGGAATACACCCGGGGGCGCTTTGAGAGGCACCCGGGCATATTCACCCATTTACGCTTTCGGGAAATGTCGTGCCGGGGCGAGACACCAATGGTCGTAGTTCTGGACGGCGAATTGTTTATAACGTCCGAGATATCCTTCAAAGCGCTGCCCGGCGCCGTGAGAATGGTCGTGCCGCCCGGCCTGGGATTTGTGGACGCGATGTCGCTGGTAAGGCGGGGAAAAAAGGAGGCGCCCAATGAATCGCGAAACTGATAAGGCCGCGAAAAACCAAACCTTAGCCAATCTCGCCGGGCTTTTCGGCATTATGCTGTATGGGGCGCTGCGCCTGGGTGAGTCTATGATCACCGGTCTTTACATGGAACGGGGCATTATTGTCTTTCTGATGTCCCTGGGCTGTGGGATCTGTGTGCGCCTGACGCAGATCATCTTTAAAAACCACCGCCTGGTTCCTTTTCTGTCCGGCACGTTGATTTTGCTGTTTTTTATCACCGGGGCCTATATCACGGCGGATTTCGAGTATTATTATATAGCGATCCTGTGCATCGCCGGAGTTGTGTGCATGTACCAGGATTTCAAAATAGTTATGATGTTTTTTCTTGAGAATATTGTCCTGAATATCGTTTTGTTCCTGACCGTATTCAGGCGGGGCGCTATAGCGAATCTCGCGATCATGAGCATTGACGCGCTGCTGTTTTTGTACGGTTTCTTTTTCCTCGCCGCGCTGTCCTGGCGCTCGACGAAAAAAGAGGGGCAGGCGGAGAAAGGGTTGCGCTCCTTTTCCTCACTGCTGAAAACAACGCCGAATTACATGGTCGTCGTCGACACGGAAAACCTGGTGAGATATATTTCCGACCCGCTGGCGAAATTCGCGGACATCGAGCCGGCCCACGCCATCGGACGCCCCTTGCTGGACTTGTTTTCCGAGAAAAACCTGGAGATGATGTTCGCCGACATTCTTGACGCCGACGGGTTTTGGACGGATACCCGGGAGATCGTCGTCGCCGGCGAGACCCATTATTTCAAAATACTGTCGGACAGGCTCATCGGCGACGCGGACGGTATGTTTATCGAGATAACGGATATTACGGAAACCGTCGTGGCCAAAATGGACGCGGAGAACGCCAACCGCGCGAAATCCCGCTTTTTGGCCACCATGTCCCATGAGATCCGCACGCCCATGAACGCGATTATCGGCGTCGCCGAGGTTCAGTTGCAGCGAGGCGATATGCCCGCCGATTTGGCCAAGGCGATGGACACCATTCGCGGCTCCGCCCTAGGGCTGCTGGGCATTATCAACGATATACTGGACTTGTCCAAAATAGAGACAGGGCAATTCACGATCCGCCCGGCGGAATATGACGCGCCGAGCATGATCAACGACGCCGCGCAATTGAATGTTTTCAGGATCGGGAGCAAGCCCATAGAGTTCATCCTTGATATTGACGAGAATGTACCGGCGCGGCTGTACGGCGACGAGCTGCGGGTCAAGCAAATCCTCACCAACATCCTGTCCAACGCCTTCAAATACACCGAGAGCGGGAGCGTGACCCTCGCTGTGAGGCTAAGCGAGGCGGCGGGCGGGGGCCAGGCAGGCGAGACAGCGGCCGGCAACCGATCAGGCGAGGCGAAGGGCGGCGCTCAGGCAGACAAGGCGGCCAGAGCAAGCGACGGCCAGGCAGACAAGGCGGCAAATGATGTGACTTTGGTTTTTCAGGTGACGGACACAGGCCAGGGCATGAAGCCGGAGGACTTGAAGCTGCTGTTTAGCGAATACTCCCGCTTTAACGGCGAGGCGAACCGTACTACGGAAGGCACCGGCCTTGGCATGAGCATAACCCACAGCCTGACGCAGATGATGGGCGGCAGGATTGAGGTGGCCAGCGAGTACGGCAAGGGCAGCGTCTTCACGGTGTCGCTGCCTCAAAAACGGATAGGCGACGGGGTGATCGGCCCCCGGCTGGCCCAGAGCCTGCGGGACTTTCAGTTTATGCGGGAGCGGCAGGACGCCAACGCGCAGATTATCCGCGAGCAAATGCCTTACGGCAGCGTTCTGATTGTGGACGACGTGGAAGTGAACCTCTATGTCGCGGAGGCCCTGATGGAGGTTTACGGCCTGGAGATCGAGACGGCGACCAGCGGCTTCGAGACGTTGGACAAAATAAAAGGCGGCGCCGTCTACGACGTGATTTTTATGGATCACATGATGCCGGAGATGGACGGCGTGGAGACGACCCGCAGGTTGCGGGAGTTTGGCTACGAGGCGCCCATAGTGGCGCTGACGGCAAACGCTATAACGGGCAGCGACAAGATGTTTCTGGCCAACGGTTTTGACGGCTTTATCTCCAAGCCCATTGACATAAGGCAATTAAACATCATCCTGAATCAGTTCGTCCGCGACCGCCACAAAAAAGCGGCGGCGGCGGCAGAGGCGGCAACAGCCGCGCCGGCCGCGCCGGCTTAAAAGCAAAACTCAGTTATACTCACATCGCTTCTAATCGGGCTATCTACTAGCTCCATCCTCAGCCACATAATCAGAAGTAAATTCGTTAAAAAATAAATCCGAGCCCGTTTCGTATGAACGCAAGTTCGGATTTGGAAAATTTTGGTGCGAGAGATGGGACTTGAACCCACACGAGCTAATGCCCACTAGCACCTCAAGCTAGCGCGTCTGCCTATTCCGCCACCCTCGCGTGCCTCACGGAGGCAAGCCTAATCATAGCATGGAAGGAGAAATTGGTAAAGAATTTACCCCCGCTAAAAATAAAATAAAAAAGGCCGCTCGCCGTATTGACGGGAGGGTTACTTTTTGTTATTATAATGTTTGTCGCTTGATTCTCGCATTCTTTGACAAACGACAGCCTTTAGACAGTATACAGGCTTCATCGCGGAGTAGAGCAGCTGGCAGCTCGTCGGGCTCATAACCCGGAGGTCGCAGGTTCGAGTCCTGCCTCCGCAACCACGCGGAAAGCGCCACCCATGTACGTGAGATATCGTCGTGGGTGGCGATATTTTAATTTCGCGCTTAATTTCGCGCAATTTTGCAATTTCGCGAATCCCGCGGAATCCCGCGTAATTTCGCGAATTCCTTGACGTTCATCAACGTTAAGAGTATTATATAGCGTATGGTTTCGCTATGTAGCATGTGGTCTGTAGCATGTGGTCTCGTCATGTCGCGCAAGGAGGAATTTATTTTGCCACAACCCAAAGACACCACGGCCCAACTGGGCACGGACGCCGTTTGGCGTTTGATTGCCCGGTTTTCTATCCCATCCATTATTTCCATGTCCGTCGCCGCCATTTACAATGTGGTAGACCGCTTTTTCATCGGTCGCTATGTGGATGAGCGGGCGCTGGGCGGCCTGACAGTAGCTTTCCCCTTTATGATGCTCATGTTCGCTGTCGGCGCCTTGATTGGCATTGGCGGCTCGACGCTGATCTCCATCCGCTTTGGCGAGCAAAAAAAGGAGCAGGCCCACCTGATTTTTGGTAATATGGTGGCGTTGAGCGCTCTTTCCAGCCTGGGACTCGCCATTCTGGGCACGATATTTATCACCCCTTTGCTAAGGCTGATGGGCGCTACGCCAAACAATCTGGGCTACGCCGTGGAGTACATGCGGGTGATCCTGATCGGGCTGATCTTTCAATTGCCCTCTTTCGCCATGGCCGCCTTGGCCAGGGTGGAAGGCAGGCCCCGACTGGCGATGGCGACACAGATGATCGCCGGCGTATCCAATATTTTTCTGGACTATCTATTTATCGTGCCGCTGCGATGGGGCGTGACCGGCGCGGCCCTGGCCACAATCCTGGGCCAGTTTCTGGGTTTCGCTATTTTGGTCTGGCATTTTTTCTTCTCCGGCCGGAGCCTGCTGCGGCTTTACCGGCAAAATCTGCGGCTTCAGACGGAGATCGTCAGGGCCATCGGCGCCATCGGCGCTTCCAGCTTTTTTATGCAAATGGGCACCAGCGTTTCCAGCGCTATGTTTAATACGGCGCTGGCCAGCTATGGCGGCGACGAGGCGATTTCTTCCCTGGGGGCCATGAGCAGCCTGTTTACGCTGGCGCTGATGCCAATCCTGGGCTTGCAGCAGGGGCTGGGCCCCATTATCGGCTACAATCACGGCCTGAAAAGGAGTGATCGGGTCTGGCGGGCGCTAATCCTCGGCATCGGGATCGGCAGCGCTTTCGCCGCCACTGTTTTTCTGGCGGTCGAGCTTTGGCCGACGACTTTCGCCTCGCTTTTTATCGACAAGAACTCCCCCACCATGGCGATGTGCGTTCACGGTATGCGGATCAATTTTCTGATGCTGCCGCTGTTGTCGGTTAATGTGATCGGCTCTACTTATTTTCAATCCACCGCCCAATCGCTCAAGGCGTTTGTGTTAAGCGTCAGCCGCTCGGTGATTTTTTTGATTCCCTGCGTGCTGATCCTGCCGCCTATTTTCCAGCTGAACGGTGTCTGGATGTCGGCGCCGACAGCGGACTTTCTTTCTATCTCGCTCACTTTCGCGCTACTGCTGCATTCCGCGGCAACGGCAAGGGGCAAGGAAAAGGCCGGGTTGATATAAAAGATCAAAATAAAGTGGGGTGATCGCTTTGGAAAGAGCCTTTGCCAGCATGTTTACGCCTCCGCGGGAAAAAGAGAATGAGGGCATACGTATTTTGCCTAAAAATACGTTGACGGTGGGGGAACCCAACGATGAGACCCTGCAAATTTTTATCTCGCAGCCGATATATAAAGCCATCCATTTTTTCGCCAGGGACAAGCGGACTCAGGAAAGCGGCGGTATTTTGGTTGGCTATCCCCACGTCAGCCCCGGCAAAATCACCATTGTGGTGGACGGCTTTATTGAGGCGAAATATTGTGAGGCTACCTCCGCGACGCTGGTCTTCACCCCGGAGACATGGGCCAATTGCCATCAGCAGATGGAAAAACAATATCCCGGCCGCAAAATCATGGGCTGGATTCACACCCATCCCAATCTTGGCACTTTCCTCTCGGAGCATGACCGGGACAATCAACAGCGCTTTTTCAAAGAGGATTTCCAGCTGGCGTATGTGATTGATCCGATTCGGCGGGAAGAAATCTTCCATTTTTGGGTGGACGGTTATTTTAAGCGCTGCTCCGGCTTTTATCTCTTTGATAAGCCTGGCATCACCGTGACGCTGAATGACGCCGGCGCGCCTGTGTCGATGCGGGTACCGGCTATCGGCGCCGATTTGAGCGTCAAGGATTTTCTGATCGCGGCGCTGGCGACGGCGGTATTTTTGATGGGCTTTGCCCTGGCCAGTCTCCACCAAAAAATCAACCGCCTGGAAATAGCGGCTTACACCATCGTGGAGGGTGTGAATCAAAATGTCGATCGCTTGAGCAGAGATTATATGAATATGCAGTTTCAGCTGGAGCGCCTGGAGAAATCGCTGCAAAGCGCCGAAGCCGACGCTGACGCCAATGCTGACGCTGACGGGGCGGCGGCTGGCGTTTTGCCCCAAACGGCGCCCGCCGCCCCGCCGCCAGGCGACGCGGACGCGGGCGCTGAAGCGGGCGTTGGCGCGGATGTTGACGCTGGCGCTGACGCGGACGCGGATGCTGATGCTGACGCTGGCGCGGATGTTGGCGCGGAAGGCGCTGCTGATGCTAATGCCGCTAATGCTGGCACGGGCACGGGCGCTGGCACGGGTGCTGGCACGGGTGCTGGAGCGGGCACAGGTGCGGGCACAGACGCTAGCACAGGCGCGGGCACGGGCACAGGCGCTGGCACAGGAGCGGGCACCGGCGCGGACGCTGGCACGGGTGCTGGAGCGGGCACAGGTACAGGAACGGGCACAGACGCGAACCTGCCTCAGCGGGAGGCGCCCGCCGAAGAACAGGGCGGCGCCGAGGCAGGCACAGGCGCCAATACCGGCGCTGGCACAAGCGCTGGTACCGGTACCGGCGCTGACACCGGCACGGGTACCAATACCGGCGCTGGCGCTGGCACCGGCGCGGACGCAAGCGCCGGGGCCGGTACAGACACCAGCGCCGGCGCCGGCTAATCAATTGGCGCCGGCGGGCCTCGGCTATCAGGTCAACGCCGGCAGGCCAACGCCTAAAGGATCAGCTCGTCGCCGGCTACCAATATCCCATACAACAAATCCCGATCACAAACGACTACGCTATCCCGCCGGCAATAGGTCATCGCCGCCAGCAGGATCCGCAAGCCCCACGGCAGCACGTCTTCCCGCCCCGGCATCATGCCGGGCAGCGCCAACCGTTCCGCCGCTGTCAAGCCTTCCAGCCACAGGGTGATTTCCTCAATTCTGCCGCGATGTATACGGCAGCCCAAGAACGCCTCGGGCTCATATTCCCGCATCTGTAAATGAATAGCCGCCAGGGTTGTGGCGGTGCCGCCTACGCCGACCAAGGGGCCGGTACCACCCTTTGCTGTCGGCTCAAGCGTATTATTACCCAAACCGGATCCCGATCCTAAGCTGCCACCGCCCTTGCTATCGCTGGCGGCGGTTTTGTTGTCGGCGGCGGCGAAACCGTCTTTGGCAGCCGCGTTTTCCGCCGCCGCTGGGGCCGGGATGAGCATATCGCCCCAACCGGCCCGCAAATCCGCCAGGATTTCCGCGTCGGTTCTGGGCCTTTCCAAGAGGCGCAAGCTGCCGACAGGCGCGCTGGCGCCCCTGACCCGCGCCCAAACTCCGGCGCCGGTATCAAACCCGGCATCCGCGCCAAGCGCGACATCAGCGCCGGCCTCAGCCCCAGCGCCGGCCCCCGCGCCAAACGCGGCGCCAGCGCCCACGCCAGCCTCAGCGCCAGCACTGGCGCAGATACCCAAACCGGCCTCAGCGCCCGCTCCGGCCTCAGCGCCGGCCTCAGCATCAGCACCGGCGCCGGCCGCGAATATCAGTTCCGTGCTACCGCCCCCTATATCCAGCACCAGCGGCGGATACAGCCCCAGGCCCCGCAGCCCGTCTACCGCCCCGGCATAACTCAGCGCCGCCTCCTGCCGGCCGCTGATGACGGCCAATTCCCAGCCCAGCCGCCTTTTCACCTCGGCGGCAAACTCCCGGCCATTTGCCGCCTCCCGCAAAGCCTGCGTGCCCAGCAACCACACCTTGGCCACCGGATAGCCGGCGATCAGCCGCCTATATTCCTCCAAGGCCGCCAGCACGCGATCCGCCGCCGCCCGGCTGACCCGCAGCCTGCCGCCGCCCAGACCCTCGCCGATTCTGGTGATGGTCAACCGCCGCAGCAACGGATAATGTTTTCCTGCCCTTTCCTCGGCTATCAGCAGCCGGCAGGAATTAGTCCCGATATCTATGACCGCCCGTTTTACGCCCATCCTACATCTTTACCATATCAGTTGCGCCCGGTACCCCGACCGCCCCGCTTGGCGTCGGTCGAGCGGCGGAACTCCAGCTGCTTTTGCTCGCTTTCTTTGATAAAGCGGGAAAGCTTATCCTCAAAAGTCTCCGGCCCGGCGCTACGAACAGGGGCGACGAAACCGCTCCTGGCCGGCGCCCTGTCTTTCCGGACAAAAGTTCTGGGCGGCGGTGGCGGCTGCCGGACAGCGCTGTTTTCCGCCGCCTTTACTTGCTTGATCGACAGACCAATTTTACCCTTGGGATCAACATTGATCACTTTGACCTTGACCTTGTCATGCTCCTTCAGGTAGTCCTTCACATCCTTGACATAAGCGTCAGCTACCTCAGAAATATGCACCAAACCAGTGCCTCCGCCAGGCAAACTGACAAAAGCGCCAAAATTAGTAATTCCTGACACTACGCCCTCAACAACGGCCCCTACTTCAATTGCCATGGGTGAAAACTTCCTCCTGACTCCTCAGCATTAGTTTATTACTCAACAAGGCCTCAGTGCAGGGCCTCCCCTGTAGCCAACCTCTCCCTGGCTGGAATATCATCAGTCGGAATCGTCCGATAAACCTTGCTTTCACCTGGCCTAACCATCCCCAATTCCTCTCTGGCCAACTTCTCGATGACCTCAGGGGAATCCAGATCCGCCAATTCCCGGAGCAGCGTCTCCTTGACTGTAAGCAATTCCTCATTGCGCTCCCGCAAGCCTTGATGCTCCCGGCTCATGCGAAAATACGACCAGCCATCCTTGAACAGCGGCGAGAGCAGCAAAAACACCACCAACGCCAAAAAGGCGACGTAGAGCTTTTGGCTTTTTTTCCGACCGCCGGAAACCTGCCGCCTTACGTCCACCCGAATATCCCGTTCGCCTGGCGCGGGAGGGGTTACTGTCAAGGAAACCGTCTTTTCAACGGTCGGTATTCTTTTTCTTCTCTCTCTCTCCCGCAGCGCCATGACTCCCCCAAACTCATTCGCTAAAAACCCATTAAAAAACCTTTTGTGATCCTTATTATTCGCCGATTTTTCCAGTAATCCTGCCGCCTTCGCGACAAAAAAGCAAGTTTTTTTGTCCGTTTTTCAGTTTTTTACTCAATTTTTACTCGATGGGCGCCCCTTGCGACAACCGATACAGATCGGCGGCTTCCTCCGCCCGTACGTTTTCCCGGATCGCCAGAATTTCCGCCGCGATCTGTCTCGGCCCAAAGCCGATCTCCAATTGGTCGCCTACCCTCACCTCATGACCAGGCTTCGCCACCTTCCCGTTGACCTTTACCCGCCCGGCGTCCACCAGCTCTTTCGCCACCGTCCGCCGTTTGATCAGGCGGGAAACCT
The DNA here is from genome assembly GCA_031265035.1 of Peptococcaceae bacterium. GTDB lineage: Bacteria > Bacillota > Peptococcia > DRI-13 > UBA5745 > JAISDE01. Next base: position 11,590 of record JAISDE010000009.1, read on the forward strand.
TGAGGTATTTATCCAGCCGCATATCGCTCCTTATCGTCGCCAGGGGAAGAAAAATGGCCTCGGGAAAACCCCAAAAGCCATTTTATCCACATAGCCGCTTAAATTGTCCCCTGTCAAATAGCGTCTTTTAACGCTTTGCCGGCTTTGAACGCCGGAACCTTGGAGGCAGGTATCTCGATTTTCTCGGCGGTGCGAGGATTGCGACCTATACGAGCGCCCCGCTCGCGAACCTCAAATGTCCCAAAGCCGACCAACTGCACCTTATCGCCGGCTTTCAGCGTATCCTGAATACTATCAAAGACCGCCGCCACAGCCTTTTCCGAATCTTTCTTGGACAAGCCGGCTTTTTCCGCTACTTTGGATACGAGTTCTGCCTTGTTCAAATTAATCCCTCCTACAAAAATTTTGGATATTTCTTAAACTCCTGTACTTATGTTCGCTACGCTCCGCCAAATTCCTGCCGGTTTTCCTTGATAATAATTGATTTTTGGGGTTTTTTTTGCGGTGGCAGGCCATTTTCACGATTTTCGCGAGGATAATAATGCCATTTGTTGCTTATTTATACATATTCGCCCTTTTTGGCGCCGCCGCGGCCCCAATGTTCGGTTCGATTCCCGGCGCCCCGCCGGCGGGCACAAAAACAGAGGTCAAATGGTCGAAATGGCGGAAATGATCCAACTCGGCCAGAGGGCGGCGGTATTTGCCCTCTTTTCCCGCCTCGCCAACATGGTATAAAATAACGACCTCCGTCTCCGGCGCCAGCTCATCCAACAGCGCCAGCTTCAATTCGCCGGCGACCAAATTGCTGTATACCTGCGTAAACAGGCGGGGCAAAGACCAGGCGGTCGCCCGCTCAACCGCCTCGGCCGCGAATGCCGGCCCGTCCAAAATCATTAGCCCATCCCTGGCGGGATCCAGGCCCAAAAGGAGAAAGGCCGGATCCAGAAAACTCATGCCCGGTAGCACTCGGGGCTCGATTCCCACAGCCGGCCCTCTCTCCAGCAGCAACCGGACGGTTTCCTCCGCCACCAGGGGATGGCCTGGCACACAATAACAAACCCGGCCCGCCCCGGCGGCCTTTTCCAGGACGAAATCCACTATACGCTCATACACCTGCTGAAAATCCGCTCCCGTCTCGTAAAAGCTGTCGCAGCTAATATAGCCGATCCCCTCCCCGCCGATTTCCGCGGCGGCGGGATGGATCGCCGTGCGCAAAATCACGGTATCACAGTCCCGCAACAGGCGCAGCGTCTCCAGAGTCATTTGTCCCATCCCGGCCGGGCCCAGCCCGGCAATCCACAACGTCGCCATACCATCACCGCCCCATTCCCATTGACGCTATCGCTAACCCCGGTCATTATATCACAGTATTTATAAAAGAGGTATGGATTCCGGGACAAGCCCGGAATGACGGGTGGACGCTGGACAAGCCCGGAATGGCTCGGAATGGCGGGTGGAAAATTCCTAAAGGCTTTTAGGGCCGCCTCGCCGCCTGCCGCCGACGCCGGCGCGATGCCGCCAGCCCGGCGCCGGAGAGGCAAAATACCAGACCGGCCAGCCAGACAGGATCACCCGTCCGGGGCAAATCGCCCAAAGGCGGATATTCCTCGTAGATCCACACCCTATCATCCGGATCCCAATGCCACTCGCCAATGGGCACGCCATTCTCGTCCACGACGATATAGACGTAGGGATCGTCGGTAGGTACGTT
>JAISDE010000016.1 GCA_031265035.1 Peptococcaceae bacterium
GGCGGTCGGCGTCGCGAGTCCCGGCGAGGACGCGCCGTGTGGCGCCGCGCCGGGACTCGCCGCGCCCCGGGGATACTTCTACCGTCAGGCCGGGCTGTCTATCGCCAGGCAGGCCCACCTGCTGATCGCGCTTTGGGATGGGCGGGAAACCTCCTTCCCCGAGGGCGGCGGTACCTATGAGACCGTTTGCTTTGCCCGGCGGGAAAAGATCGGCGTCTGCCATCTCCCCACCGTCCGAGGGGCAGATCGGCAGGCGCCAGGCCCCCGGGAACTGGCTCCGAGGGAGTTGGGTCCCCAAGGGGCGAGCCAACAGGCGCCAAGCTCCCGGGAGTTGGAAAAACCGCCCGAGGGCGACGAGCCTTGGCCCCGGGACAGCCGCCTCGCCGCGATCGACGACTTCAACCGGGACACGGCGGCGGAAAAAGGACGGCTGGCTGACGCGGCCCAAAAGCTCCGCCCCTCTATCATCGACGAGGAAACCGCGTCCGGCCTGGACGGCGGGCCGCGCCGGCTTTTGGACACTTTGGCCCTCGCCGACGCCCTCTCCCTCAAATATCGCGCCCTCAAGCTTTTGACCTTACGGCTCCTGTCGCTGCTGGGGCTGCTGTTGGTGCTGTCCTTCCTGCTCTACGACGAGCTGGAATCGGATTTGATGCTTTTTGTCTACGGCGCCGGCATGATTGCCGCCGGCGTCATTTACCGGATATCGTCCCGGCGAGGGTTCCACGCTAAATACATTTCTTACCGCGCTTTGGCCGAGGCCCTGCGGGTCCAGTTTTACTGGACGCTGGGCGGTATCGCCGCCAACGCCTGCGACAGCTACACCTATACGCAAAAATCGGAGCTGGACTTCGTTCGCCTCTGCCTGCGGGCGATACAGGGCCCCGCCGGCCCCGGCGGGGCGGCGCCCGCGACGGCGGGCGAAAGGGCGGGCGAAGGGGCGCCAGATCGGGTGCCCGGCAAGGCCGCGCCGCTCACAGGCATCGCCCCGCCCGTCGACGCGCCTGGCGCGGCGGCGCCCGCGGGCGCGAGGGAGCTGGTATGGCGGTTCTGGATCCGGGGCCAATACGAGTACCATCGCGCCGCCGCCGCGGGAAAAGGCAAGCAGGACGGGCGCAACAACGCGGCCGCGCGCTGGATGCTCCTGCTTTCCGTCCTCCTGTTCGTCGCTGTGGCGGCCATGGAAATCTGTCTCAAGGGCCAAGCGGAGGCGACGCTGCCCATCCCGCCCATACTGCGGGAGCTATTGCTCATGCATGAGGGGCAGCAAGTGCTCTGGCGGGGCGCGCTCAAACTCGCCCTCGGCCTTGTCTCGGCGGGCGCGGCCTTTCTGGCCAATTACTACGGCGGCCTGGCGCTGCCGGGACAGATCTTCGACAGCCAGCGCCTGGCGCAGCTTTTTGGCGCCGACCTGCCTGGGGGCGGCGGACCTTTGACCGACGAGCTGCTGCTGACCCTCGGCCGGGAGGCGATAATTGAGAGCGGCGGCTGGTACCTCGCGCAAAAAGAAAACGCCCCCAGCCTGTTTATAGGTTAGCTGAACCCGCGCCGCCACTCGGTATAATCAAAAGTATCACGTTTCACGTTTCACCTCACACCGCCTGTCCCGCCTCAAAGGCTCGCAGATTCAGCGCCGCCAATTGATGCTTTAGGCTTTCCCCGATCGCTTCCCGCCACAAGGCCCCGGCAAAGGGCAGGGTCCGCGCCAAAATACCCAGCAGCACCACATTCGCCGCCCGGGCGTCCCCCAAATCCCGAGCCAAAGCGGCGGCGTCCACCGCCGTCACCCTGGCGCCCATCGCCCTGATCTCATCCACCGGCGCCGCGGGATATTGGGCGGCGCCGGTGATCACCGGCATCGGCAGCAACCGCTGCCGATTGACGATCATCAAGCCCCCCGACCGCAAATAGGGCAAATACCGCAGCGCCTCCAATTCCTCAAAAGCTATAACGGCGTCCGCCCCGCCCAGGGTCACCAAAGGCGAGTAAACCCTTGCCCCCAGGCGGACATGGGTCACTACGCTGCCGCCCCGCTGGGACATGCCGTGAATTTCCGACTGCTTGACCTCCAGGCCCGCCTTCATCGCCACCAGGCTCAGGATTTTGCTGGCCAGCACCGTACCCTGGCCGCCAACGCCAGCGATCAGCACACCGGTATTCGCGCCGGTATTTGCGCCGGTATTCATACCAGTATTCATACCAGTATTATTATCCTTGCCGATTATGTTGCCGATTATGTTGCCGCTCATGCCTCTACCCCCTCCCTGATAGCGTTTTTCGGGCAAACCTGGGGACAGAGGCCGCAGCCCACACAATTCCCCTCATCCACTATCGCCTTGCCGCCGGCGACAGACAAGGCCGGGCAGCCCAGGCGCAGGCAGGCCCCGCAACCGATACAGTCCGCCGTCTCCACCCGGCAAGGCGGCTGGCGCAAGCGTACGTACAAGGCGCAGGGCCGCCGGGCAATGATCAAGGATGGCTCAGGCGCCGCCAGCTCCGCCGCCAGGGTCTGCCGGCAGCCCCGCAGATCAAAGGGATCCACCACCCGAATCCGCCGAATCCCTATGCTCTCCGCCAGCTTGACGATATCCACCGCCGGGGCCGGCTGCCCCTTGATATCCCGGCCGGTGCCGGGATTGTCCTGATGCCCGGTCATGGCGGTAATGCTATTATCCAGCACAATCACCGTTGATCTGCCCTGATTGTAGACAATATCGATCAAGCCGGTAATACCGGAGTGAAAAAACGTGGAGTCGCCGATCACCGCCACGCATTTTTCCGCGAAAGCCTCGCCCCTGGCCAGCTCCATGCCAAAGGCGCCGGTCACCGACGCGCCCATGCAGATGGTTGTGTCCAGACAGCCAAAAGGCGGCGCCGAGCCTAGCGCGTAGCAGCCGATATCGCCGGCCACATGGAGATTCATGGCTTTCAGCGTATAAAACATCCCCCGGTGGGAGCAGCCGGGGCAAAGGATGGGCGGCCGGGGCGGCAAGGACTGGGCGGAGGCGTAAACCGCCGCCGTCGGCGACACCGGCAAGCCGGCCCCCGCCAATACCCGGCGCAGCGTTTCCTCGCTCAGCTCACCCTGCCGTGGGATGATCGCCTTGCCCTCCGCGGCGATACCCATCGCCAGGATCTGGGTTTCCAGCACCGGCTCCAATTCCTCTACCACAATCACCCTGTCCAGCCCGGCGGCAAACTCCCTGATCAGCCCCTCATTCAGCGGCCACAGCAGGCCCAGCTTCAAAAAGGAGGCGTCCGGCAGGATCTCTTTCAAATACTGATAGCTGATTCCCGCCGTAATAAAGCCCACGCGGCCCTGCTCGCCCCGCCCCCGCTCGATTCGGTTCAAATCCGTCTGTCCGGCGAAAGCGGTCAGGGCCAGCCGGCGCTCCTCCACCACCTGATGGCGCCGAATGGCGTTGCCCGGCGTCATTACGTACTTTTCCGGCCGTTTCTCATAATCCCGCAGGATTTGCTCCTGAGGCGCCGCCAGCGCCACCAGGCTCTTGGAGTGGTTCACCCTGGTGGTGGTGCGCAACAGCACCGGCGTGTCAAAGGTCTCGCTCAGCTCATAAGCCCGCAGGACAAAATCTTTCGCCTCCTGGCTGTCGGCTGGCTCCAGCGTCGGTATTTTGGCCAGCAGCCCATAATATCGGTTGTCCTGCTCGTTTTGCGAACTGTGCATCGCCGGATCATCGGCGGAAACCAGCACCATGCCGCCGCCCACACCCGTGTAGCTGAATGTCAGCAGGGGATCCGCCGCCACATTGACCCCCACATGCTTCATCGCCGCCAGGGAACGGGCGCCGGCGATGGACGCCCCCGCCGCCACCTCCATAGCCACCTTCTCATTGGGCGACCATTGGGCCAGCACCCTATCGTAACCCGCCAGATTTTCCAGGATTTCCGTACTTGGTGTCCCCGGATAGGCCGCCGCCACCTTGACACCCGCCTCATAAGCGCCTCTGGCGATGGCCTCATTGCCGGAAAGCAGTTGATACTCCGTCATTTTTCTCTCCAACCCCCTCTAAACAAACCATTAAATAAAACTAAATAACCCGCCTGAACAAACCGCTAAACAACCGCCTGAATATGCCGCCTAAACGAACCACTCCGCCGGCGGCTGGCCGTCTCGGCCCAGCGCCGCCGCCAACGCCGCCGCGGCCCGCTCCGCCGCCTCCTTATCCCAAACCGTCACCTCCCGCTCCGCCGCCAAAGCTGGCAAAGCCCCCGGCGCCCGGGTCGGATCAGTCAGTGGATCGGTCAGGATAACGCTAATCTTTTTGCCGTTCAGGTCGCCGTCATACCCTGAAAGCCCCACCTCAAAGCTGGATGCTCGCTCCCCCTCAAAAAAGCTGGATGCTCGCTCTCCCTCAAAGGCGGGCGTTTGCGCCTCCCGGCCGCCGCCGGGCCGCCGGTCAACCTTGACCAGCGCCCGCCGGCTTGGCCCCTCGCCGATCCAGGCCAGGCCGCCGTAAACACCGTCAGCCGGCCAAATCATGTCCGGGGCCAGCGCCACGCTCATCGCTGTAAGGCCCGTTTCCCGGCCCCAACCGTCGCCCGCCGCCCCGTCCCCATAACCGGAATAAACCTGGGGATGGCCCAGCATCCGCCGGGCGGCCTCCGTCTCCCCCACCTCAATCAGCTGACGGATCGCCGTAGAGCTGATCAATCGCGTTCCCTGATAAACCGGCGGCACCTTGCGAGCCTCAAAACCGTAAACGCCGCCCCAATAGGCCAAATCCGCCCACTGCCCCTGGCCCTGTCTGCCAAAAGTATAGTTGAAGCCGCAAAATACCCCTCTGGCTCGCAGCAGCTCCACCAGATAAATCCGGACGAAATCCCGGGGCAGGATCCCGGCGAAAGCGGCGTCAAAGCGCTGGAGAAAAATCTGGAAAGGCCCCTGCCGCCGGATCAAGGCGATTTTCTCATTCAAGGTGGTCAAATTGCGCAAGGCCTCATTGCCCCGCAGCACCTTGGCCGGATGAGGCTCCAGCAAGAGAACGCAAGGCTGTCCGCCCGCGGCGGCCGCGCCCTCCCGGGTCATATCCAGCAGGGCCTGATGCCCCCGATGCACACCGTCAAAATAGCCCAGCGCCACATAGAGCTTGTTGGCCGCGGCAAAGGCCGCGATCTCTTTTTTATCCGCCGAGATCAATAAGTCCATTTCTCATCCTCATCCAATAAGGCGCTGTCAAGTTTATTTCCAGGCAGTGCCTTAGTCGCCGAATACTTTTTCCGGCTTCAGCCGCCCCTGCCCCCGGCGGGCGCCAAAGCCGGGATACCACAGCCCCAAAGCGGCCAAGCGCCCCGCCTCGTCCAGCGCCGCCACCCTGATGCCCGGCGGCGTCTGGGGCGACTGCCCTGTCGCGCCGCCGCCCTGGCCCGCCCCTGCTTGGGGCGGCTGGCCTGTCGCGCCGACGCCCCGGCCCGCCCCTGCTTGGGGCGGCTGCGCTGTCAGGCCACCGTCTTGACTCACCGCCGCTTGGGGCGACTGGCCCGGGGCCGGGTTTGCCCGCCGCTTTTCTCCCAGCCCCGGCGGTTGCCCCGGCACCGCCGTCGCCGCCGGCTGGAAAGCCTCGTCCGGCAGCCAAACCGTCTGTCCCTGCCGCAAGCGCCGGGCCTCCGCCGCAGCCGTCCTCACCTGGGGCAGGCCCCACAGCGCCAACTCCTTAGGCGCCAGCCCGCCGCCGCCCCCGCGGATCTCCGCCTGACGTTCCGCCACGTCCTCCAGCGTCAGGCTGTCCGCCAGGGCAAAAGGCCCTACCGCCGTCCGCAGCAGGAAGGTCATCACGCCGCCGCTGCCCAGCAGACGGCCCAAATCCCGGCACAGCATCCGGACATAGGTGCCGCTGCCGCAAACTATCTGAAAACGGATGGTCTCAGCCGTGTAGCCCAAAATATCCCACTGGCCGACCCAAACTGAACGGTAAAGACCGACCTGGGGCTGCCCCCGCCGGGCCAGCCGATGCAGGCTCTCGCCGCCGATTTTGACCGCCGAGTAAGCCGGCGCCTCCTGCCGGATATCGCCGGTCAGGGCCAAAGTCGCCGCCCGGATAGCCGCCTCCGTCAGCGCCGGTACCGGCAGCCTGGCCGTCACCTGCCCCCAGGCGTCCTGGGTATCGGTTTCCAGCCCCAGACGCATCTCCCCATAATAAGCTTTATAGCCGCCGGCCAAATAATCCGCCAGCCTGGTCGCCGGCCCCAAAAAAACCGGCAACACCCCGGCGGCCTGGGGATCCAGCGTCCCCCCATGCCCGATTTTTCTCTCATTGAGCGCCCGCCGGGCAAAAGACACCACATCATGGGAGGTCATGCCCGGCGGCTTTAAAATATTAAGGATACCCTCCAGCGCCATTTTAAGCCCTTTCGCGTCTTTTTGCCCAACTTTTTACTCGCTGAGCGAGGCGCCGGCGCCTGTCTCAAGCCTCATTCGCGCCTTACTCACGCCCCGCTCAAGCCTCGCTCGCGCCTTATTACTCACGCCCCGCTCAAGCCTCGCTCATGCCTTATTACTCACGCCCCGCTCAAGCCTTACTCAAGCCCTGCGCATACCCCGCTCAAGCCTGGCTCAAACCTCGCTCAAACATCCCCCGGCGTCAGCGCCTCGATCAGCAGGCGGGTCAGCTCTTTCTCCGCCGCCGGCAAAGGCCCCCGCCAGGTGCCGCCGGCCGCCCGGACATGACCGCCGCCGCCCAGCCGGGCCATAAAAGCGGCGCAATCCAAGGTCTCCTTGCTACGCAGGCTGATCTTCACCACCTCCGGCGCCGTCTCCTTCAGCAGCGCGATCACCTCCACGCCCTCCACGCCCCGCAGAGCGTCAATAGCCGTCTCGGTATCAGCGTCCAAAATCCCTTTCTCGATCATCGTCTCATAGGGCAAAGCGCAAAAAACGGCCCTCTCCCCCGCCAGCAAAACCAGGCGGGCCATCATTTCCCGCAGCAGGGTCAACTCCGGCCTGGGCCGGTTTTCCCACAGGCGCCGGCGAATCAGGCCCAAATCCGCCCCGCCGTAAGCCAGCTGGGCGGCCACAGCCAAGGTTTCCCCGCCGGTATTGCTGAAACGAAAACCGCCGGTATCCGTAACTAAAGCGGCATAAAAACAGGTAGCCGCCGCCGGGGAAACCGCCACTCCCCCGGCCAGCAGGAGACGGCAAAGGATCTGCGCCGTGGCGCCGGCCTGGCTGTCCACCCAATTGAGGACGCCAAAGCCGGGATTGCTGACATGGTGATCCGCGTTCAGCAGAACCCGCCGGTCGCCCAGCTTGTACTCGCAGCGCTCGCCGTCGCCGCAGTCCACCGTGACCACCGCCCCGTTGGCCGGCCAGACCCATTCCTCGCCGGCCACAACCTGGATCAAATGCTGTCCCGGCAGCCAGGCGAAAGCGTAAGGCGGCCGCCGGGGCCGCAGCAAGCGGGGCTTGTAGCCCAAATCCTCCAATACCAGGCCCAGGCCCAGGCCGGAACCCCAGGCGTCGCCGTCCGGCCGCTCATGCACCAAAATCGTCAGTTCCTGCCCCTGATCAAGATAAGAAATCAGCTGCCGCCAATCCATAATTACCCCCTGATTCGCCGTTCTACACCTCGTCCGGCGGCTGGTCGCCCGCCGCCGCGACGGCAGTGGCCGCCGCCGTTTCCGCCGCCGGCGCGGCGGCCGGCACAGCTTCCTCCGCTGTCGCCGCGGTTCCCTCTGCCTCTGCCTCTGCCGCTCCCGTTTCCGCCGCCGGCGCGGCGACAGCGGCTCCCGTCGCCTCCGCCGCCAGCAATTGGTTGATCCTGGCCCCGACCCGAATCGACTGATCGGCCTTAAACGTCAGCTCCGGCGTAAAACGCAGGTTCAGCCGCCCCGCCAGCGCCGTCCGAATAAAGCCCGCCGCCTTCTTAAACGCCTTCAGCACCCTCGCCTGCTCCGCCTCGCCGCCCAGGCAGCTCACGTAAATCACGGCGTAACGTATATCCCGGCTGACCTCCACATGGGTCACGCTGATCAGCCCTTTCAGCTCCGGATCCTTCATCTCGTCCCGGATAATTTCCGCCAACTCTTTTTTGATTTCTTCGCCCACTCGATTACCGCGGTGAGGAGCCATACGCCCGCCCCCTTTACATTCCGCCTGGTATTATAATATCAGGCCAATTCAATATCAGGCCAATTCCCGTTTGATCTCCTCCATGATAAACGCCTCAATATTATCGCCCGTCTGGAAATCATTAAACCGATCAATCCCGATGCCGCACTCAAACCCGGTGGCCACTTCCTTCACATCATCCTTAAAGCGGCGCAGGGAACCCAGATCCCCCTCAAACAAGACGATGCCGTCCCGTACCACCCGACACTGACAGTTCCGGGTAATTTTGCCCTCCAGAATATAAGACCCGGCCACCGTGCCCACCTTGGGCACCCGAATCAACTGCCGCACCTCCGCCCGGCCGATGACCGACTCCCGGATCTCCGGCTTCAACAAGCCGGTTAAAGCGGATTTCACGTCCTCGATGGCGTTGTAGATCACCCGGTAAAGCCGGACATCCACCTGCCCCACTTCCGCCGCTTTTCTGGCGTTCACGTCCGGCCGCACATTAAAGCCCAGGATAATGGCGTTGGAAGCGGAGGCGAAATCCACATCGGCTTCCGTGATCCCGCCCACGGCCTGATGGATGATCTGCACCCTCACCTCATTATTGGAAAGCTTCTCCAGCGATTGCTTCAGCGCCTCGATGGAGCCATGGACGTCGGCCTTGATAATGATGTTCAGATCCTTGACCTCCCCGGTCTGGATCTGAGCGAACAAATCGTCCAGGGATATCCGGCTGCGGGAATGGATAACCTCCTCCCGCTTTACCGCCGTGCGCTCGCTGGCGATCTGTTTCGCCAACCGCTCGTCGGCTACCACCTGGAAGGTATCGCCGGCCTGGGGCACCTCCGACAGGCCCACAATCTCCACCGGCATGGAAGGCCGGGCTTTTTTCGTCTGTCGGCCCCGCTCGTCGTTCATGGCCCGGATCCGGCCCTGGGCCGTGCCCGCTATGACAAAATCGCCAGTCTCCAAAGTGCCGTTTTGCACCAGCACCGTGGCCACCGGCCCCCGGCCCTTGTCCAGCTTGGCCTCAATGACCACGCCCTTGGCCTTTCTGTCCGGATTGGCCCGCAAGTCCCCCATATCCGCCACCAACAAAATCATTTCCAGCAGATGATCGATTCCCTCCCGGGTTTTGGCGGAGACCTCGGCGAAAATCGTGTCGCCGCCCCAATCCTCGCTGACCAGCCCGTGCTCTGTCAATTCCTGCTTCACCCGCTCCGGGTTGGCACCCTCTTTGTCAACCTTGTTGATGGCCACGACCACAGGCACCTTGGCGGCCTTGGCGTGATTGATCGCCTCCACCGTTTGGGGCATCACGCCGTCGTCGGCCGCCACCACCAAGACGGCGATATCCGTGCATTGCGCGCCCCTGGCCCGCATGGCGGTAAAAGCCTCATGGCCCGGCGTGTCCAGAAAGGTGATTTTCCGATTGTTGATCTCCACCTGATAGGCGCCAATATGCTGCGTAATGCCGCCGGCCTCCGACGCCTGGACATTGGTCTGCCGGATGGTGTCCAGCAACGAGGTCTTGCCGTGATCCACATGGCCCATGATCGTCACTACCGGCGGCCTCTCCCGCAAATCCGCCGGGCTGTCCGGCTCGTCGGCGGCGATCAGGATATCCTCCTTGGTAATTTTGGCCTCCACCAACGTGCCGAACTCCTGCCCCAGCAAAACCAGGGTGTCCAGATCCAGCTCCTGATTGATATTGGCCATCACGCCCAACACCATCAGCTTTTTGATCACGTCACCCACCTTGCGGTTGAGCAGGTGGGAAAATTCCGTCACCGAGATCGGGCCGTTCAGGGTAATATTTTTAACAACCACTGGAGCCGACTCCTGCCGCTGCGATCTGCCCCGATCCCTGCCCCGGCCGACGCCTCTGCCCCGAAAACCTTTGTTGTCCTCAAAACGGTTGGCTCGGCGGGTTGGCGTCCGGGCGATCCCGCCCCGCTCGTAAGCTTTATCGCCCACCGCGTTTTCCGCCTTGTTGAGAAAACGGCTGTCTTCCTCGCTGGCCGGCCCCAGATGGGTCACCTGATCGGCGGTATCCTTACGAATTGTCGGCGCTTTTGGCCCCTTATTGTAACCCCTGGCCCGATCGGCCGTCCCCGTCCCCGGCGCCGCGGGCCGCCGGGGCTTTTGCTGCCCTGGTCCCTTGGCCCCGACCTGATATTTGTTGTCGCCGGCGCCGGGCAAACCGTATCTTTGCCCCGCCTGACGCTCCCGTCCCTGATTGGCCCGGTTTTGGCCAAAGCCGCCGGTATTGCCCCCGGCGGTGTTGCCGCCGCCGGCATTGCCACCGCCACCGCCACCGCCAACTCCAGCTCCGGCCCCAGCGCCAGCGCCAGCTCCCGCACCGGCTCCAGCGTAA
>JAISDE010000109.1 GCA_031265035.1 Peptococcaceae bacterium
CCGCCTCCGGCGCGCCTGACGCGTCCGCTACCGAGTGTTGGCTTGTCACCAAGCTCCTTTATGCCGGCCGCTATCGTATTCTCTGACACACCCGTTAAATCAGACAGCGCTTTGATGCCCCCATATCCCAAGGACACCGCTTCCGTCGCCAGATACATTCTACGTTTCCTCTCATCAAGGTATGGCAACATTCTTAGGACTTTTTCGCAATCAAGTGTTTTCATATGTCCATTATACTACATGGCGGGCAGAAACGCAAGTTATTTAATTACAATTCCTTAGCGAATTTTTCCCGCGCCGCCGTACTTAAATACGCCGGAATGGTCTTAACGTCGCCAACCTTCCAGTCCGCGTAATGCCTCAAACTCGTTCCGCTGTAAACAACAATGTCGCGGTCAAGGCTGAATTTGGCAATCGCGGAATCCATAAGCGCCGTATCATCCGCGTATTTCCGCAACACTGCCTCTGGCGCGTCCATCTTCCCGTACAAATACGGATTGATCGATCCATGCCCGCCGTCGGTATATCCATCAATAGCGTCCTTTTCCGTAAGCCGACTCCCCTTAGTAAATCGGCCATACGTTTCATCGCTTTGCTGTTGAAGCGCAACGATGCCCGTGTCGTCAAGCGGCATATAGTTCCGCATGTCCATTGTACCACCGCCGCCACCGGCTGACAATCCCCCTGACGCATTTGTCGTCGCTAAAGCGACGATCCGTTTCGGCTCCGTCTTGTCCACATACCGCCGCTTCCATTCCTCATACTTCATATCGGCCGGCACGTAGTAGCTTTTCCCCGTCTCCGGATCACGGGCGAAACGCTGGCCGTCGCCGTCCTCGAACCAAGGCGCCACACAGCAGCGGCACAGCGGGTGAAACGGCGGGACGGTCACGCCCGCCTCGAACTGGGGCATCGGTAAATGTTGCCCGTCATAGGCGCCGCACACCGGGCAGGTCGCCCCATCCAGCGTCGCCACCACCTCAAACTCATCAACGTCAAGGTCGTTAAACGCTTTCCTCTGCGCCTCAGTGGCGAAATACGCCGACTCGGTCATCACGAGCCGATTGGCGTTACGCCATGACGCGCCGAATTTTGAGGCGATCGCCTTGATCGCGTCGCCGGGGCCTTTACCCAATATCAGGTTTTGTGTCAGCTGGGTACGCAGCTCATTGATCAACCCTTCCTTTCGGCTCCAAATACGGTCGCTGAAAGTCTCCCTGTCAAGCGTCCAGGGCTTGGCCAGCGCGCTCTCTATTTGGCGGGGATCCAACGCCGCTATATCCCACCCAACGCCAACACCTTGTTGCAGCGTATACGCCATGTGGTAATAATTGTCCTCGTAAATCTGGCCCAGTAGCGAGGCGGTCTTTTGGCCAAATTGCCCGTATAGCGTCTCGACGGTATCCCGCGCCCGCAGCTTGAGCGCCTCCAGCTTGGAGATGTGGAATCGGGCGGAGGCGTTCTCCAGCTGCTTGATGTACTCCTGGCTCAAGCCCGCCTCCCGGCCACGCTTGATATATTCCGCCACGTCCCATTTGAACTCAGCCAGATCCTTGCCAACCAGCCATTGTCGGGCCTCCGTCAGCGTGATTTGATTGTTCGCGGCGAAGCGGCTATACCACTGCTCTATTCGCTCGTCAATGGCCCGCTCGGCCAAGCTGAACTGGCGCTTGATATCGGCGGTAAGCCTGCCGGCCTCCCGATTCCTCGCCGCCTCCAGGATCTCAGCCCTGCGCCGCCAATAAGCGCCGCTCTCAATCTTCCTACTCTCGTTTGTCCGCGCCATTGCCACCACCGCCGCCCCTGTTGGCGTCGTCGTACTCATCGACGGCCGCCCGCCTCTCAGCCTCCAGGCGCTTTATCTCGGCCGTCACGTCGTCAACCCACGGATGACGCGACAAAAGCGTCTCAGTCGATATAACCCCTACCGACTCCTTGACATTGGTTATAACGCCGGCCTCGCTCATCATCATGTTCCGGTTAAACACGATCTCGACCGCGTCCGCGGCGAAATCCCCGCCGCCGGTGTTCTTCAGGTGAGCGCGCGCGAAATACAGCAATTCCTCAAACGACGCCTGATACTCCGTCTCCATGCCATTGGCGTCCAGGTCAATGTCGCTGTACATGGACAGGATATTCATCTGATTCGGGTTACCCATCAGCCGATCGTCCTTGGCGTCAAAGCCGTTGGCGTTCTCAATGATCGCCTTTTTAAGTATATCAATCAAGAGTTGGTAATTCTCCGCGCTCACCTCTATTTTCAGAGCCTCGACATCGCCGGCGATACCATCAATGGTTAGGAGAGGATGGGCACGATATGCTTCACGTCTCAAGCGTTTTGTGATACGATGTAGATAGAGATTTTTCGCTGGAATATCTACAAGAATAGAGAGGAGCGTCATGGCAATGGCAAATACAAATTATCAGGGTCGCCTTCTGGAAGACGGGCGTTTTATCCCTGACGGCGCCCGAGTAAAAATCCCCGTCCCCTGTCGGGTTAAGGTTTTTATTGAGGACGAGACGGTGGAAATTGGGCCCACAGCGCACGCGGACGCTAATCGCAATAAGAGGGTTACGTCTATCAAGGAACTCCTAAACGACGCGCGGGAGGCGGAAGACAGCGTTTTAACGGATGCGGACTGGGAAGAAATGGCCAACTTGCGCGCCGGAACCAACGCCGGCTTTTCCAGGAAGATCGAGCTATGATTTATGCTCTTGACACCAACATAGTCTCATTTTTACTGCGCCCCAGCAAGAATCCGGAAGTCGTTAAGCGGTTTGAGGCGATCATAGAGCAAGGGCATGATTATGCAATCCCGCCATTTAGCCACTATGAGGTGCATTGGTATCTTTTGGCAAAAAGAGCTGTTGCGCAGACCCGCATTTTCAATAAACTTTTTGCCGATTCGTTGACTGATATAACTAAATACCCCCGACAACGGGGGTATTTAAGAGGTCTGACATCCTATCAAACCTGTCGTCTTAATATGGTGGGCGGTGACGGGATCGAACCGCCGACATCTTGCTTGTAAGGCAAGCGCTCTCCCGGCTGAGCTAACCGCCCGCGCGCCGCGGCGGGCCTGATGGCGCTTTAAACAAAACGCGTCACCTGATCAAAGGATTTGCGGATTTTGGGCCGTACAGCCGCGTCCGTCGCGTACCCCAGGGCGATGTACGCGGCGAATTGCTTCTCGATGGGGATATGCAGCAGCTCACAAAGCTTTTCCCGATCGTAAAGCCCGATATTGCAGCTCGCCAGCCCCAGGCTCTCCGCCTCCAGGCAGATATGGGCCGCGGCGGCGCCAAGATCACCTTTGGCGAAATATTGGCTATCCAGCACGCGCCTGAGCGCCGGCATCAAAACGGCGTGTTCCTCCAGCACGATAATGAAAGCCCCCGCTTTGTCCAAAAAGCCGTTGATGCCCATCTGCTGGCCGCATTTCGCCACCTCGGCCACTACCTCGGGGGACTCGACGATCACAAAGCTCCAAGGCTGACCATTGCAGGCTGATTGCGTCAAACGGCCGGCCTCCGCGCATTTCACCAACTTCTCATGTTCGACCGGCTGCCCGTTGAAATCCCGGCAGCTCTGGCGACGGCCGCATAATTCCAGAAAATCGTTCAATGTTGACGCCTCCTTCGCAAGCTTTCAACACATTTTAGTATGCCGCCTATTTAAAGTCAACAAAAAATATTTCATTTTTCTTGCCCATTTTTCTTGCCCCGCCGATAGGCTCTTCATAAAGGCTCTTCATAAAGGCTCTTCATAAATCAGGTTCCCTCTTTTCCGGTTATAATGATGGCTCATCAGGAAAGAAGCTCGTTTAATTCACTTCTGCTCAGAGATATCCAGTCGCCGTAATAGTTTCTCACCGCAATAGACAATTCACCGGGTCGCGCCGCTAATTTTCTGATCGTGTTTTCGCCCAGAACCATAGGGGCGTTCGCGGCGCCAGACGCGCCGCCTGTCGCCGCGTAATTCAGTTTCACCGACAGGCCTTGCGCGCCCGCCGCGCCCATTCTGACGTCCAGGTTGAGCCTGTTTACCACCTCTGAATTGAACGCGCCGCCGGCAACTTGTTCCAGGTCGTCGTCCGATAGCTCCTTGGAAAACTCCGCCGCTTCCCCGGCCAGCGCCTCGATCTTTTCCGCTTTTTCTTCGTTTGTCATAATAATTCCTTTCTGTCTGTTATCATCAGAACCTATGTATCGTTCCGGAAAATGCCTCGCTGGGATACTCCCCGTTTCCGCCCCTCGCTTCATATACTTGCCGCATAATGCCTGACGGTACCGCTGGCCCGGCGGTACTGCCGGGCGAAATAGTGATGCCGCCCGCCGCCTGCTTCAATTCGTCCTCGGAGAGTTCCTTTTCGACGTTTTCGACCTTTTTTTCGTTTGTCATGCTAATTTCCTCCTTCAAATTATTCCGCTTATTCCGCCGGCGTCCCGCTCCCCCCCTCGCCAAGGGTCTGACGTCTCACCAATTCCGCGAACGCGCCGCCCCTCTCCGTCAGCTCGTCATAAGTCCCTTCCTCGACGATCCTGCCCTTGTCCAGCACGACGATCCTGTCGCATTGCCTGATGGTGGAAAGCCTGTGGGCTATGACGATACGGGTGCATTTGAGCTGGGCCAGCGAGTCGGACACCTGCTTTTGCGTAATGTTGTCCAGCGCTGAGGTCGCCTCGTCAAACATCAGTATCCTGGGCCTCGCGGCGACGGCCCGCGCGATGATCAGCCGCTGCCGCTGACCGCCGGATATGCCGCCGGAGCCTTCGCTGATCATGGTTCGCATCCCCATGGGCATACCCCGGATATCCTCCGCTATCCCCGCTATCTCGGCGGCCGCCCACGCCTCGTCAAGGGTGAGTGTCGGCGCGGATATCGTAATGTTTGATAATATGTCGCCTTGAAACAATTTGCCGTTTTGCAGGACGACGCCAATATGCCTTCTGAGCGACCGCAAATCGACCTTGGCGATATCCTCGCCGTCATAATAGACAGCGCCCTTTCGGGGCTTCTCAAAACCCAGCAGCAGACGCAGCAGCGTGGATTTACCGCAGCCTGTTTGGCCGACTATCGCCACGTACTGCCCGCTTCTGATTTTCAGGCTCAAGTCGTCTATAACGACGGGGGATTCCTCCCCGTAGCTGAAAGTAACGTTGTCCAACTCGATCCGCCCGCTCATTTTCCGTATGACCTTTTTATTTTCCCTGACCTCGGGCGCGGTGGCCAAAATCGGCGCCGCCATCTCCAGTATCGGCCCGATACGCGCGATGTCCCCCGCCGCGCCCACGAGGGACAGCATAGCGCCGCTGGTCATACCAAAGGCCGCGCTGAACGCTATATACTGGGCGACGGAAACACCCGAGCGGGCGGCAAAATAATAGATGAGCAGCATGCCGATTAAAGCGGCCGCTCCTTGAAGGGCCTCCCCCAGCTTCAGGAACATTATGGGGTTGTACGTCAACTCGGCTTGGGTTTTGTATTTTTCCGCCCATCTCGTAAAGGCTCTGTTCTCACAGCCGACCAGCTTGATCTTTTGAATGCCGGAAAACAACGAGAATATGACGCCGTTTAACTTCGCGCTGGCCGCCAAAACGTTTTTCGTCATTTGGCGGCTGAAAACAACGGAGCCGGCGAAAACTCCCGCCTGCGCCAGGACAGCGAGGCAGGCCGGGAAAACCAGGGCGGGCGCTATCGTAAAAACCTGCGCTATGTATATAAAGGAGAAAATCCCCGTCAGCCCGACCCCCAGAAAAATCCCGTTCAGCAGAGCGCCGAGCTCGCTCACGGAGGCTATGCGCGTTGAAAGCTCGCCCGCGTTGAACTGGTCGAAAAAACCGGTGGGCAGATTGATCAGGCGGCTCATGACGGCGCTTTGCAGCGCGATGTCTATTTTCGTCGCGATCCTCGTCTGCAGGAGATTTCTGGTTATGCCCACCAGAAATGACGACGCGGCCGCGCCAAACAGCAAAAAGCTTACCGACAGTATAAGCCCGCCGTCGCCCGAGGGAATGATGCCCGAAAATATGAGTTGGCTTATATAGGGCGCGAACGCGCCAAGCAGGGCTATGATCAGGGAAACCGCGACGAGGGCCAGCAAATCGGAGGGCGCGAGGTTCTCCCGGGTAAAGGTGATGATATCCTTGATGCCCAGCTCCCGGCTGGGCAGGGCCTTGTAAAAGCAGATTCCGTCGGGCTTCAAATTTTTCGCGGTTTGGGCGTTCAGCTTGAGCCGCTTGCCCGACTCATAGTCAAAGTAGCCGTAACCGCCCCAACCGGGGATGAGCGCGACCACATCGCCATTTTCGGTCTCCCCGAGCAAGGCGCCCATGCTGTCCTTCCACCAGGCGCCTTTGAGGCTGATACGTCTGCGGGTGATCCCCGAGGGTCTCATCAAACGCTCAAGCTGTTCGTATATATCTCCGTCGCTTTCGTCCTGGTCGTCGGTGGGCGCCTTGTAATACTTGCATATTTCCTCAATCGCGTTTTTGGCCCGCCAACGCGCGTTGTTCATAAACTTCGCGTTTTTGGTCTTGCCCATCACGACGGCGGACAGATCATAAAAGGAATTAGCGACAGCAGCCGCGTCCCTCTCTGTCCGCTCCCGAATCTGATTCTCAAACCAACCCACCCGAACCCCTCATTCCATCGTAATCAGCTTCGTATACAGGCCGCCCGCCTTGTACAGCTCAGCGTGAGAGCCTCTTTCCGCCGCCTGGCCGCCGTCCATTACTATGATCTCGTCGCAGTCCCGGACGGTGGATAGCCGGTGGGCGACGATAATACAGGTCGCGCCCCGATCCCTGATCGCCCTGGTCACCTCGTATTCCGTCTTGGCGTCCAGCGCCGAGGTGGCCTCATCCAATATGATAATGGTGGGATCCTGCGCCAATACCCTCGCGATCTCAAAACGCTGGCGCTGCCCGCCGGAAAAGTTCTTGCCGCCTTCCGCTACGGGACAGTCATAACCGCCTTCCCGCAGCATGATATCCTCATGTATTTGAGCGTCCCGGGCCGCCATGATCACCTCGAAGTCCTCGATCGCGCCATCCCACATTTTTATATTGTTGGCTAAGCTGTCCTCAAACATGATGATGTCCTGATCGACGACGGCGAGGGAACCAGTGAAGACGGAACGGGGTATATCTTTCTTCCTTTTGCCGTCGAACAGGATCTCCCCGTCCCAGGGCTCGTAAAGTCCCGCTATGAGTTTGGCCAGCGTCGATTTGCCGCAGCCGGACGAGCCGATGATCGCGACCCTGGCGCCCGGCGCGAGGGTCAGGCTGAAATCCTTTATGACCGGCGCCGCCAGCCGCGAATAGCCAAAGGTGATATTTCTCAACTCTACGGCGCCCCCCAGCTTTTTCAAACCCGCCTCTTTGAAGTCGGGCGCCTCGTCTTCCTTCACGTCTGTCTCGTACCCCATGACGTCGTTGATTCTTTCCATGGCGGTACGGGTTTCCTGCAGACCTTGCCCCGACTCGATCAGGGAATTTACCGGCGTTAAAAACGCGGCCATGAAGCTCTGGAACGCTAGCAGCATACCGGCGGTAAACTGCCCGAGCATGATCAGCCGCGCGCCGAGAGCGAGTATGACTATGCCGGAAACCGTTTGCAGAAACAGGGGTAGCGTCCCGAGAAACTGATTCGTTTTTGTGAACTCGACCAGGGATTTATTTACCTTGGCATGCAAGCCCGCCCATTTCTCAAAAACGCCATTTTCGGCGCCCGACGCCTTGATCGTTTCTATCATGTCGATCGCGCCCAACGTCATCGAGGTCAGGTGGCTCTGATCCCGGGTCTGCGCCCGGGTGATGTTGACGCGTTTTTGGGAGATGAGCCGCGCGAGAGCTAAATTGATCCCGATGGTAAGTAGACCGACGACGGTGAGCGGAACACTGTATCCGAGCATGACGACAAGATAAAAAACCAGCAGGGCCAAATTTATCAGCACCGGCGCGAGCCGGGAGATCAGCGTTACGGCTATCCCGCTGTTTGAGCTTTGCCGCAAGGCCAGATCCCCCGCCAGGCGCTGTGAGAAAAAACTCATCGGCAGCCTGAGGGTGTGCCACATGAATTTCGCGTTGGACACGATGGCCAGCTTGCCCTCTATCTTCAACAGATAGACGCCGCTAATCGCTTTTATGATAAACTGAAACACGATCAGCCCGGCGAAGGCCAACAGGAAAGCGATCAGCCAGCCCGGGTTTTCCCCCGACAATATACTGTCGGTGAATATTCGCGTAAACACAGGCGCCAGTATGCCGGCGAAGGAGGCCAGGAGATAGGTGAGCATCACGAACAAAATGAGCTTCGAGGCTCCCGCCAGGTTCTTCCGGGCGAACTCGACGACGCTTTCCGGCTGGCCGGACGGCTCAAAGCCCGGCTCGGGCTGGAAGGTCAGGCAAATGCCGGTATAAGCGCTGTCCAGCTCCTGCTCGGTTATCCGCGCGGTTCCCCGCGCGGGGTCGTTCAGCAAGACCTGACCGCCCTGAAATCCGTTCAGCACGACAAAGTGGTTGAAGTTCCAATGCAGTACGCAGGGATAGGTCGCCTCTCTTTTCAGATCGTCAACGCTGTAGCGGTAGCCCTTGGCGGTCAGCCCGTAGGCTCTCGCGGCCTTGAGCAGGTTGAGGGCGTTGCTGCCGTCCCGGGAAACGCCGCAATCATACCGCGCCTGGGCGAGGGAAACCCACTTCCTGTAATAGGCCAGAATCATCGCGAGACAGGCGGCGCCGCATTCCAGCGCTTCCATCTGCATGACTACCGGCACTTTAGCGCGCTTTCTCCCGTTTACCGGCTGAGGAACGTTTTTTTTTCGTATGCTCATTCGCCGCCGCCCCTGTCCCGTCTGATCCACACGTCTGATCTATCTGAATCTACCAGTCTGGTCTAATTGAGCAAATAAGAAATCGGCTTGACTTCCTCGGTGATAATAGTCACGCTCGCGATCCCGCCGGCGCTGTAGGCCGGGCCGTCTGAGAGGTCAACGGTCACGGCGTAAGCGTAGTCGCTGGTCGCGAGCTTTAGCGTTACCCAGTCACTTTCATAGGCGGCCGCGATTTCCCGCGCGGAATACGGATACAAGCTCATATCCGATACGATGCCGTCCCTGGTCCCGTTTCCCGCCCACGCGACCCGGGCCTCCCGGCCCTTTATATCCTCGCTCAGCGCGCTCGCGTCAATGAAACAGACGACCTTCCCGTCCGCCGCCAGGATCCCGTTGACGGTGATGGTTTTGGGCAAAGCGCCTGTAAAGCCCCAGACCAACACGGACGCGAACAGGATCAGGAGGGCCAGCAGCGCCAGCCAGATACCCGGGTTCGACACCTTGATATATTGGTCAAGCTGATCGGGGGATAAGGCCCGCTCAAGGCTTTCCTGTCGAAAAATGCCGCTTTTCTCCATAAAACGCTGCCCCTCATCACTCTCACTCGCCGGCAATCACTCGCCAGCAGTCACTCGCCGGCAGTCACTCGCCGGCAATCATTCACCGATTGGCCCGTCACCGGTCTGCTCGCCGCCGTTTTGCCGTAGCACCCGATCCAAAAACAACTTGGTGCGCGGGTTCCGGGGCTGGGAAAAGATCTCGGCCGGCGCCCCTTCCTCCAGGATCAGCCCGTCGTCCATAAACAGCACCCGATCCGCCACTTCCCTGGCGAAACCCATCTCATGGGTAACGACCACCATGGTCGTCCCTTCCCTGGCCATGCCCCGCATCACGTCCAGCACCTCGCCCACCAATTCCGGATCCAGTGCTGACGTCGGCTCATCAAACAAAAACAGCTTGGGGCGCATCGCCAGCGCCCTGGCTATAGCTACCCGCTGCTGCTGGCCGCCGGACAGCTGCTTGGGATAGGCGTCGGCCTTTTCCTCCAGCCCCACCCGGCGCAAGGTCTCCCTGGCCTGCCTTTCCGCCTCCGCCCTGGGCACCTGCCGCACCTTCATCGGGGCCAGGGTGATATTATTCAGCACCGACATATGGGGAAACAGGTTGAAACGCTGAAAAACCATGCCCGCCTCCGCCCGCAGCGCGTGAATATTGCCTTTGGAGGCTGTGATATCGGCGCCATCGATCAAAACCTGCCCCGCGTCGGGGACTTCCAGCAGGTTCACGCAACGCAGCAAGGTGGATTTGCCGGAACCGGAAGGGCCGATCAGGCAGACCACGGAGCCTTTCGCCACCGCCAAATCGATCCCCTTGAGCACATGATTTTTGCCAAAATATTTGTGCAGGCCGACGACTTTAATCACTGACGGCCAGCCTCCTCTCAATATAGCCGGCCACCCGGCTCAGCAGGAAGGTCAGACAAAAGTACACCACGCCGGCCCCCGCCATAAAGACAAAATACTCATAATATCTGGCGCCCATCACCTGGGACTGGTAAATCAACTCTTTGGCCCCGATAGCCGACGCCAGCGAGGTATCCTTCAGCAACACGATAAACTCATTGCACAAAGGGGGAACCGTCAGCCGAAAGGCCTGGGGCAGGACGACCAGACGGGT
This sequence comes from Peptococcaceae bacterium, assembly GCA_031265035.1. GTDB lineage: Bacteria > Bacillota > Peptococcia > DRI-13 > UBA5745 > JAISDE01. Next base: position 10,512 of record JAISDE010000109.1, read on the forward strand.
GGTCTGGTGCCGGCTCAGGCCCAGGGCCCAGGCGGCCTCGCTTTGCCCTTTGTCCACGCCTTGAATCCCCGCCCGGATAATCTCCGCGATATAAGCGCCGCTATTCATACCCAGGGCGATGATGCCGGCCAGCGCCGCGTCCGGTATAAAGGGATTGCTCCAGATCCGCGGCCCGGCGATTTGGGGAATAGCGAAATAAAGGAAACAGATCTGCAGGAGCATCGGCGTGCCCCGAAAAATCTGTAAATAAACGCCGGCAATCCAGCGCAGCGGCCGATGCTGGGAAAGACGGGCCAAACCAAGAGCGGTACCCAAAACCAGGCCCAGCAGGATAGCGCCGACGGTCATCAGCACTGTCAGCCGCGCGCCGGTCAGCAGAAAATCCGCGTGCTTGAGCAACAGTCCGTAATTCATATTATTCAGATACCATCCATTTTTCCACCAGCTGATCGATAGTGCCGTCGTCCCGCAGCTTCTCAATAGCGCCGCTCAGAGCCTCAACTAAATCAGGATTGCCCTTTTTGATCAAAATGGCGTTGTCCTCATAGCTCAGAATCTCATCCAGGATCAGGAAACCGTCCCGAGCGGCATATTTCTGCACCACCGGCAGATCCGCCACCGTAGCGTCGCAGCCCTTATTTTTCAGCTGCATAAAGGCCAGGGCATAATTATCCATCCCGATAACGTCGTCTGTCTCAATATTCGCCTCGACGGCCTCCATGCCGGAGGTACTCATGCCGACGGTGATGGTTTTGCCTTTCAAGTCGGCGACGGTGGTATAGCCGGAATCCGGATTGACGGCCACGGCCTGCCCGCCGCTGAAATATGGCGTGGAGAAATCAAAGGTTTCCTGACGGGCGGGGGTGATGGAGAAGCCGGACATGCCCACATTGACCTGGCCGGTCTGCACGGCGGTCTCGATATTATCAAAGACAAGGGGCACCAACTCATAGGTAATCCCCAACTCGCCGCAAATGGCGGTCAGCAGATCGATATCGAAACCAATCACGTCGCCGGTGCCGTCCTCAAACTCAAAGGGGTCATAGTCCGGGCTGTTGCCTACAGTGATCACGCCCTTTTCCTGGATCTGCTCCCAAAGGGTCTGCGCTGCCGCCCCGCCGCCGGCCGAGGTTTGGCCCTGGCCGCCGCAGCCGGCCAGAGCCAGCGACAGCAGCAGCAATGCCGCCAAAATCAGGGGCAGCAGCCTTCCCGTCAGCCTCCCTTGGGCCGAGCCTGTTGACTTGTTGATCGTCCTGTTGATCGTCCTGTTGGTTGTCTTGTTGATTTTCATATTAGTTTTCATATTCATATTCATGGTAGTGTTTCCTCCCTCAACGCGAATTACCGGCGGGCCTGGCACTCTGTAACACCTAAAACTTTACCAAGCGCCAGCGACCCATTGGATATTATACATAGGAATGCAGAATTTTGCAAGAGGTATTTTTCCGCTGGCGGCGGGGTATTTTTCGCCCTATCGCCGCCAGATGATGGCGAAATCGCCAAAATCCCGGCGCAGCAGGCCGTCGGCGTCAGGCGCCTCCCCGGCGGCGGCGGGACAGGCTTTTATCCCCTGAAAGCCCGCGGCTACCCGGGTCAACAAATCCGGCCCGCAAACCGGCAGATTGTGCGAGCAGCAAAGATAGGCCAGCCGGGGGGCCAAAGCGCATAAATCCTCCATTGTTTTTGCATAAACATGCAAATCGGATTTGCCGTACTCATCGTCGTCAAAATGGGTGTAAAGGGCGGCCGGATAGATAGTATCGCCGGTAAAGAGTATGCCGTTGGCCTGATCCAGTAGCATGACGCTATCCGCTGTATGGCCCGGCGTATGCAGAATTTCCAGCCGCCGGCCGCCGAGATCAAAGGCCAGCCCGGTGAATAGCCGCCGGGTCGCCTGGGGCAGGTCGGCCGGCGCTGGCGCCGGTATCAACGCCGCCGCCGGCGGGGCGGCGGCCGCTGGGGACGCGGCTGGCGCAGACGCGATCCCAGGCGACCCGGCAGACACGTCCCCAGCGGCCCCAGCCGCGACTCCCGCCCCCGCCGCCTGTGCCGCGACTCCGGCCCCCGCCGCCTGGGCCGCGACTCCGGCCGCGTCGGCCGGGTCGGGTTGAATAGCCGCCTGACGCCAGGGCGAAATATGATATTCCTCGGCGGCGAAGCCGGTTGGCAGCGGCCTGGCCAGGGAATCCGCGCCCAGCATGGGCAGAAAAAAGGCGTTGCCGTAGCCCAGGCTGGCCCGCCTGACGCTCTCCGCCGTCCGCCAGGCGAAAACCTGGGGAAAAGCCCAGTTGCTGCCCACATGATCAAAATGATGGTGACTGTTGACCACGATCAAAGGCAGGTCGGTCAGCTGCTCCACCACAGGCCGGATCGGGCTGATCCCCATGCCGGTATCCCAGAGCAGCGCCTGTTTTTGCCCCGTAATTAAAAAAGAGATGACTTCCTGAAAGTGGCCGGACTCATACAAGGCGTAAACGCCGGGCAGCGCCTGATAAACCTCGTACCAGCCGTCGCCGGCGACCGCCAATTTTTGATAAGCGGCGTACTGGGGCCTGGGTAAAGCGGCTTGCCAGCCGAGGGGCTGGGAGTGGCTGGTTTTAACAGAACTGGTTTTAAAAGAAATAGACATAAGCGACGCCTCCTTTTAATTGCTTGTCGGTTTGTGATATAATGAAAAGCAAGCATTGTTTTAGCAAGATGAGAGTAAACATCGCGGAAAATACGCTGATGGCGAGGTGCGGATTTATGGTTGATACGGTGTCGCCGGCTTGGAGCGCGCCGGTTTTGGAAATGTTGATTGAGCGGCTTAATCTCGCGGTATGGGACTGGGTTCTGTCTGACGAGACTACCGTATTCACGCCGGGATGGCTGGGCGTCACAGGCTTCGCGCCAGGCGAGATCGACAGTATAGAATATGCCCGCGAGTCTATGATCCACCCGGAGGATCGGGAGCGGACAGACAAACAGCTGGCGGCCCTAAAAGCGGGCGAGACGGATATTTATGAGGAGGAATTTCGCTTTTTCCACAAAAGCGGCGAGACTCGCTGGGCCCAGGAGCGAATCGCCGTCACGGGGCGGGGGCCGGACGGGACAGTTCTCCGACTCACCGGGATGGTGCGGGATATCACCACAGCCAAATCGCAAAGCGAGCGGCTGCGGGCCGAGGCCACCAACCGGGCCCACATCGCGCGGCTGGCCGGCATAGGCGCCTGGGAATGGGATCTCCCCGAGGATTTTATCACCTTCAACAGTGATTGCGAGACCCTGGTCGGGCTGCCGGTGGCCCAGCTCAACGGGCCGTTGAGCAACCTGATCACCTTTGTGCATCCGGAGGATATACCGGGCCTGCGGGCGGAGTTGGACGCCTATTTTACCGCCGCCGCCCCTTGCTTCTCTTTTTCGATGCGGCTCCGGAACGACCAAAATGAGTATACCTGGTTTATGAATATGGGCAGCGCCGTCGCTTGGGCCGATGACGGGAAACCGACAAGGCTGCGGGGCGGTCTGCTGGATATTGACGATACTGTCCGGGCGCAGGAGGAGCTTCACAAAGCCCTGCAGGAGATCCGCGATTACAATGACTACCTGAAAATCGAGGTGGAGCATACCATCCGGGAGCTTGAGCTGGCCCGGCAAACCAGCGCCGCCATGTTTGAGGCCAATCCTCATGTCAACGTTTTGTTTAATGATCAGCTTCAGCTCATCGACTGCAATCCGGCGGCGGTAACATATATGGGTTTCCCCAGCAAAGAGGCGCTGCTCGGCGGTTTTACGCGGTTTATGATAACCAGCGTCCCAGACCGTCAATCCAACGGCGAGCCGTCGGTGCCGCTGCCGGAGCGGCTGCAAGCAGTCATCCGGGACGGCCTGGCGCAGTTTGAGACCGAATTGATTGTCAAGGACGCGCCGGTGACGATGAGCGTGGTGCTAAAGCGAATTCCTTATGGGGATAGCTTCGCGATCGTAGGCTATCTGGTGGATTTGACGAATCTGCGGGAAGCGAAAAATGAGCTTTGGCGCCGGGACAAGCTGCTTTCCGCCGTCAACGAGGTGGCCGCCATGCTGATGGCGGAAGCGGACGAGATCGCCATCAACGAAAAAATCAGGGAAGCGCTGCGGGTTTTGGCGCTGAGCGTGGAGGTTGACCGGGCCTTTATCTGGCGCAACAAAAACCGGGACGGCATTTTGTACAGCTCCCAGATTATGGGTTGGAAAAGAGACGGCGACCGGCCGCTGCTGGAGGAATTGCCCTTTGACAAGGTTCTGAGCGGCTTGCCCGGCATCAGGGCGGACGGCGGCCTCGATATTATCAACGTCAAGGTCGGGGATCTGCCGCCGGGAGCCATTGACTCCCAGGCGACGGCGGGCATGAAATCCCTGCTGGTGACGCCGATTATGCTGAATGGGCAGTTTTGGGGCTTTATCACCTTTGAGGATTTCAGCCGGGAACGGCTTTTCACCCAGGCGGAGGAAGACATTATCACGTCGGGGGGTATGCTGGTAGCGTCGGCGCTGCTCCGGGCGGAGATGATGGAAAGCGTTATTCAGGCGAAAGAGGAGGCGCTGGCCAGCACGGTGGCGAAAAGCGAGTTTCTTTCCCGGATGAGCCACGAGATCCGCACCCCGATGAACGCTATCATCGGCATGTCCGTAATCGCGAAAAAAACGACGGATATAGAGCGGGTACAGCAATGTCTCGGCAAAATTGACGAATCGTCCCGCCAACTGCTCAGTATTATCAACGATGTGCTGGATATGTCGAAAATAGAGTCCGGCAAATTTGAGATTTCCGAAAACGAGTTCGACTTCGAGAAAATGCTGGGGCATGTGGTCAATGTGGTGCAGGTAAAAATCGAGGAAAAGGTGCAGGAATTTTGTTTGGACTTCCCCCAGCCCTTCAGCCGCGACATGATCTCCGACGAGTTGCGCCTTTCCCAGGTACTGATCAATCTGCTGACCAACGCGATCAAGTTTACGCCGGAGGGGGGCAAGATCACGATCAGCGTCGGCGCCAAGGATTTGACCGACGACAGCGCCCTCCTTAGAATTGAGGTGATGGACAGCGGCATCGGCATCTCGGCGGAGCAGCAGCGAAAATTATTTCAGTCCTTCGAGCAGGCGGACGGCAGTATCACCAGACAATTTGGGGGCACGGGCCTGGGCCTGGCCATCTGCAAAAAGATCGTCACCCTGATGGGCGGCGATATCTGGGTGGAAAGCGAATTGGGCCAGGGCGCCCGGTTTATTTTCGAGATACCGGCGCGCTGGGGTGAGGTCAGAAGCCGTTATGCCGACAGGGCTCTGGATCAAAATATCCGGATTTTGGTCGTTGACGACAACAGCGACGTGACCGATTATCTCCACAATATATTGGCCAATTTCTCCATGAGCTGTGACATCGCCCAGGGCGGCGCCGAGGCGTTGGAACTGGTGGACAGGGCCAGACAAAAGGGCGCTCCCTACGACATTATTTTTCTCGATTGGCGTATGCCCGGCATGGACGGCGTGGAAACGGCCCGGCGAATACACCGGCCGCCCGGCGGCGGGGAAATCATCGTCATCATGTCGGTGGCGGATTGGTCGGATATTGAGGGCGTGATGAAACCCCTGGGCATTACCCATTTCTTGCCTAAGCCTATTTTACCCTCCATGCTTTACGACAAGATTGTCCAGCTTTCCGGCAAGGCGGCGGCCATACAGAAGGAGCGACGGGACGACGATGTTTGGGATTGGAGCGATAAAACGCTGTTGCTGGTGGAGGATATCGCGATCAATCGGGAAATCGTGATCGCCCTGCTGGAGGAAACCCGCCTGACCATCGCCTGCGCCGAGAACGGCCTGGCGGCGGTGCAGCGCGTTGAGGCGGGAGAGCGCTTTGACCTGATCTTGATGGACGTGCAGATGCCGGTGCTGGACGGCCTGGCCGCCACCCGCCGCATCCGGGCTTTGGGCGGCGATTATCCGACGGGGGTGCCCATCATCGCGATGACGGCCAACGCTTTCAAAGAGGATGTGCAGCTTTGTGTTGAGGCCGGCATGAGCGGGCATCTGGCCAAGCCCATTGAGGTGAGCGCCCTGATGCGAACCCTGGCGGATTATCTTGACTGAGCGGCGGGCTTCTTTTCTCCCCATGGCACAAACCCCGCGTGGGTCAGGCCGAATTGCGCCAGGATTTTGCCGATAATGTGCTGAAGCTGGCCCTCCATCGTCATCTGGTCATTATAAAAGGTCAGCATGGGCGGGAGGATGACGCAGCCGTCCGCCGCCGCCGTACACAGGTTGCGGAGGTGCGCCTTGGAAAGGGGTGTTTCCCTGGGTACCAGCACTAATTTGCGCCCTTCCTTCAGGCACACGTCGGCGGCCCGGCCCAGCAAATTGCCGGCGTAGCCCGCCGTGATCCCGGCCAGGGATTTCATGCTGCAAGGCGCGACGATCATCCCGTCTGTCCGGAAAGAGCCGCTGGCAATCGGGGCGGCCAGGTTGTCGTCGTCATGGACATAGTCGGCCAGCGCCGCCGCGTCGGCCAGGGTCAGGCTGGTTTCCAGGGCCAGGGTGACGGCCGCGCCTTTGGTCACCACCAGATGGATTTCCATGTCCTTTTGCCGCCGCAGCGCTCTCAGTGTCTCATAGCCCAAGACAGCGCCGCTGGCGCCGGATATTCCTACAATTAAGCGCATGTGTATGCCGCCTTCCTCGCTCTGACAGTTCAGCCGATTAGTTTGCCAGCCGGCTGACCCGGCCAACCTACCCCATCCTACCCCAACCTACCCTAGCCTACCCGGCCAGCCTACCACATCCTGTCCCATCCTACCCAACCTACCACATCCTACCCGGCCAACCTATCCCAACCTACTTAGCCAGCGCCGCCAGAATCCGCTGGCAGCTACGCTCCACCTGCCAGTAAATTTTCTCCATATCCAGCGTCGGCCACGTCCCATCCCGGTAAAGCACCCGCCCGTCCACCATGGTCAGGCGCACATCGCCGCCGTCGGCGGCGTAAACCAGATTATACAGCAAGTTATGACAGGGCCGCGCGTTGGGTCCAGCAATATCCAGCACCGCCAGATCCGCCTTGCTGCCTTCCTTGATCCCCTGGCAATCCAGGCGGCCCTGGGAGCGGGCGCCGTTGGCGGTAGCGCAGGCAAAAGCCTCCGCCGGCGTGATCAGGGTCGGATCGCCGGCCGTCGCCTTGTGCAATATGGCGTGCAGCTTCATTTCCTCAAAAAGGTTCAGGTTGTTGTTGCTGGCCACGCTGTCGGTACCCAGGCCGATATTGATCCCCCTAGCCATCGCTTTGGGCACCGGGCAAATCCCGCTGGCCAGCTTCAGGTTGCTGATGGGATTGGCGGCGATGGTCACGCCTTTCTCGGCCAGGATATCCAGATCGCCATCCTCCACCCAGACGCAGTGGGCCGCGGTGGTGGGCTGATCAAAGACGCCCAAATCCCGAAAATATTGGGCGGGGGTTTTGCCGCCCCGGCGCTGCTTGCAGCCCTCATGCTCCAACTGGGTTTCCGACAGGTGCAGGTGCATCCTCAGTCCCAGGCTTTGGCAATGCTCCGCCACGGCGGCGGCGATTTTCGGCGTGGACGTGTACTCGGCGTGCAGGGACAGATCCAACCGCAAACGGCCGTCGCCGGCCAAGTGGTATTGGGAGAACATGGCCTGATTTTCCTGATAAACCGGCAGTTCCTGATAGGATCGCTCATCAGCGCAGATAGGCGAGAGGCAGAAATTGGTCTTGAAGCCGCTATCCAGCGCGGCCCGGGCCATGCTGTCGCCGAAAAAATACATATCGGTACTGGCGACAACGCCGTAGCGGGTCATCTCCGCCACCCCCAGCAGATAACCGTAATACACGTCCTCCGGCGTCAACTGGGCCTCGAAAGGAAACATCCGCTGACTCAGCCAATCCTGCAGGGCCAGGTTTTCCCCGTAGCCCCGCAGCAGGGTCATGGGCGTATGGGCGTGGATATTGTACAGACCTGGGATCAGCAGCCTGTCCCGGCCGTCATACACCTCGCCCCAGTCGCCGGCCGGCGCCTCGGCGCCAATAAAAACGATGGTGTCGCCCCGGACAGCCACATCCGCGGGCGCCTGAACCTGGCCGGCCGGATCGATAAAAGGGATATGCTTGAATAACATCAGACACCTCCTTCCCGGAGACTGATAAACAAAAAGCCTTGCCCCCGGTCAGCCGAGAGCAAGGCTTTTTCAGGCGGTAACTTATTTTATTTTGACAATCATCTCTACTTCGCAGGGCACGTTCAGGGGCAACTCGCTGACGCCCACCGCGCTCCTGGCGTGAGCGCCTTTCGCGCCAAAGATCTCGCCCAGCAGCTCGGAGGCGCCATTGACCACCTTGGGCTGGCCGTTGAAGCCCGGCGCGCTGCTGACAAAGCCCACCACCTTGATGATCTGCTCCACATTGTCCAGATCGCCAGCCAGATCCTTGACGATCGCCAGGCAATTTAGGGCGCAGACCTTGGCGGCCTCATAGCCGTCCTCCGGCGAGCACTCGCCGCCCACATGGCCCTCATAAGCCAGCTTGCCCTCCTTAATGGGCACCTGACCGGAGGTATAAATATATTTGCCGTCTTTCACTCCGGGCACATAAGCGGCCACGGGCTTGGCGACGCCCGGCAGCGTTAATCCCTTTTCCTGTAATTTTTTTTCCACCTGAGACATAAAAATCATCCTTTCGCGATAAACTTTCCCCAGCAAAATTACCCATGATAAATTACCAAATCAAACCTCTATTATATTAACAAATTTTCGCCGGGGAAGCAAATGTTTTATTGCGCTTTTTATACTTTTTTTATGCCGGGTTTTTCGGGATTTTTGGCTTTTTTATCCCTGAACGCCTTGCCCGGCGGCTGCCCAGGCGTCCGGGCCTCAGCAGACCTTTTGATTGAAAATGTCCGCCATGCCGGCAGCCTTGACCTTGGCCTGAATAGCGGCCTTATCCGTGGTATACAGTCCCAACTCCTGCATCCGCTTGAAATAAACGGAGCCGGAGAAAGTATATTTGAGCTTGATGCCTTCCTCTGTCCGCATCTGCTTGCCCACATGGTCGATAGCGTCGCCGGCGGCCAGGCTGACGGGGATCTCAATGAGAGGCCTTTTGGCAGCCAGGCGCGCGGCGTTGGCGCCGGCCAGCAGCCCGGTGATAATCGCCTCCGTGTGCCCAACCAGCAGCCCGGCTTTTTCCCCGGCGCAGAACAGATTATCCACGCCCTCCACCTTCAGGTGATTATCCCGGTAGGAAACCGCCATATACCGCATGGAATTGCCCCGACCGCCGGTATAAGGATCCTCAAAGCGGGCGTTCTCAAAACCGGGGATTTGCCGCAGGTTCTCCAGCGGATAATAGGGCGTCATCAGCTTGGCGTGCCCCGTATCCAGCAAAATCACATTTTGCTCAAACTCCGGCAAGGCGTACTGCTGACAGGCTTTTTTTCCCAATACCCCGGACTTCCTCAGCTTTTCGGGGATCGGGACCACCGCCACGCCGGCCTTGTTTAATTCCTGTACGATATCATCGGAGAGGGATTCCTTAAAAAGCTTGCAGGAGCCTGACATGGCGCCGAAAGAGCCGTCGCCCTTTTTGCCCATGAACTCTTTGGCGCCGGCCTTGCCCGCCAGGCTGACCCGAGGCCCGAAGGAGGGGCAGCGCAAAATGCACATAGCGCAACCGTTGCCGTATTTGGTACAATTACCCTGCGGCCCGGCGGTGCCGGTACAGTCGACGAAGACGTCGCCCTCATAGACATCGCCGTTTTCCGTCTTGACGGCCTTGATGGTTTGCCCGTCCATGACCACATCCGTAAAACGGCTCTCCAGCCGGAAGTCCACGCCAACCGCCGTCAGCTTCCGGCCCACGGCCGGCTCAATCTTGGCCACATCGTAAAGGCTGGCGTGCTTGTGACCGGGAAAATCCATGTTACGGTGCCGGGAATTTTCGTCTGTGGCATTAAACAGCTCGTTGCCGCCCATGGCGATCGCTTCCTCCGCGGCGGTAAAACGGCCGTTATTTCGCATAATGCCGCCTACCAGACCGGTACCCAGGAGCATGTCCCCTCTCTCCAGCAGGGTAACCTCGCCGCCGGCCTTTTTCGCTGTGATCGCCGCCGCGCAACCGGACCAACCTCCGCCCACAATAATAACTTTGACCATTAGTATCCCGTCCTTTCTCATGTTTTAAAACTTTTCCCCCATGCCTTTTGGCCCAAGCTTTCGCTCCAGCCCTTATAGCCTTTTAGCTCATAGCTCAAGCCTTCTTGACAATCCGGACTTTATCCCCCAGGGCCAACCCCAGCTCCGCGCCGGAAACCCGCTCCGCCGCCCGGATAACTACATTTAAGTGATTGGGCATATGTGTCTCGTCGAAACCGGCGATCCGGCCCGCGCATTTGCCGCCGACGGTAATCTCATCGCCGGCCACTACCACGGAGGCGTCGCTCACCTCAAAGAACCCCCAGTAAGCGATCCGGTTGACCTCCCGGCCCGGCCCGGCCTCCTGCTCGTCGGTGACGATCAGCTCATGGATGTCCCCAGCCAAAAAAGCCCTGGAGGGCGGCACCATCAGCTGTAAAGCCCGGCTCTCAAAACTGCCGTCCAGCACCACGCATAACTCACCCGCGCAGTCCTTTTTTTTGAAATAAGGGTCTTTCTTAAACATTCCGGCCTGATAAGGGTCTGTCGCCATTCTTCTGCCTCCTTCTAGCATCGTAAAATATGGAATTTTCCTAATAGATACCGGCATAGATACCGGCGGAGCGACCCCTCCGTTATCCCCAGCATTATGCACCAACGGGCGCTGTCACCGTCTCTTTTCCACGGTTTTATCCACATTTTCCACAGGCCGTCGGCTGTCTGTCCTTACGGGGACTTTCTCTCAATTGAACTGGTTTTTCTTCTTAATTATGCCGGGAAAGCAAAAAAAATACATTAACCTGAGTTATGTATTTCCCGTAGCGCCACTTTTTTTGCCATCGACTTGCATTTGCTAAGGAACTGTCGGTAAAGCGCCGGTACTCACTTTCATATGTCCGCCGCCCTCACATGTCTGCCATCACATGTCCACCATCCCCAAAGCCGGGTCGGCGTTTAAATCCCAGCCGTCCCGCTGCCCCGCCCGCAGCCGGTGATAACCGGCGCAGGCAATCATGGCGGCGTTGTCCGTGCAATACCGGGGCGCCGGCGCGTACAGCTCCAGGCCCCTGGCCCCGCAGGCCTCGCCCAACCTTTCCCGCAGCCCCAGATTGGCGGCGACGCCGCCGGCCAGCAAGATCCGGTCGACGCGATACGCCGCCGCCGCCGCCAGGGTTTTTGCCGTCAGATTATCCACCACCGCCTTTTGAAAGGCGGCCGCCAAATCCGCCGGGGGGATTGCCTCTCCCCTGGCCGCCGCCTGCTCCATCAGGCGCAGCGCCGCCGACTTGAGGCCGCTGAAGCTGAAGCCCCAAGGGTCGTCCCGCAGACGGGGCTGAGGCAGCGGCCAGGCGCTGGCGTCCCCCGTCACCGCCAGCTGATCGATCAGCGGCCCGCCGGGATAGCCCAGGCCCATGGCCCGAGCCACTTTATCATAAGCCTCGCCGGCGGCGTCGTCCCTGGTCTGGCCCAGCAGCCGGTAACGGCCGTGCCCCTCCAAAAGCAGCAGCGCCGTATGCCCGCCGGAAACGATCAGGCCCAAAAGGGGAAAAGGAATATCCTCACCCCCCAGCCAATTGGCGTAGATATGCCCTTCCATATGATTGACGCCCAAAAAAGGCAGCCCCAAGCGATAGGCCAGCCCTTTCGCGAAATTCAGCCCCACCAGCAGCGCTCCCACCAAGCCGGGGCCTTTAGCGACCGCGACGCCATCCAGATCAGCCGGCCGCAGGCCGGCGGCGGTCAGGGCTTGCTCCGTCAGCAAGCTGACGGTCTCCATGTGCCGGCGGGAGGCGATTTCCGGCACCACGCCGCCATAAGCCTGATGCAGGGATATTTGGGACGCCACCAGATCAGCGGCCAAGGTTTTCCCGTCCTCTAATATAGCCACGGCTGTCTCGTCGCAGCTGCTCTCAATCCCCAGAACCCAACGAAATTCCCCCACGCCGGCCAGCCTCCCTTCTCGGTTTGGTTCTCAGCCCGTCTCTCGCTCCGTTTTTCAGTTTGGTTCTCAGCCCGTCTTTCACCTTGTACCTTTTGCCCCATTTCTCCTTGTGCAACCACATAATCAGGGCATCCTCCCTGGTATCCTCATAATAGCCCGGCCGCAGTCCCGCTTCCTGAAAACCGACGCTTTTATACAGCGCGATGGCCCGCTGATTGCCGGGCCGCACCTCTAGGGTCACATGGCTGATGCCATTGGCCCAGGCCCAGGCGATCATGGCGTGGATCAAAAAACGACCCAGCTTCTTGCCCTGATGCGCTGGGTGTACCGCCACATTGGTGATATGACCCTCGTCAAAAATCTTCCACAGGCCGCCATAGGCCAGCACGGTGGCCGGATCCGCCGCCGCGGTGAGAATCAGATACAGGGCCATCCCGTTGTCCTCCAGCTCGCTGCGAAAGGCGGCGGCCGACCAGGGGGTGGGAAAAACCAAACGCTCAATGGCTACAATCTGCGGGATATCCTCTTGGGTCATCGTCCTGATTTCATAACCTGCCATCAAAAACCCCGCAGGTAAACAGGCTTGATCTGGTGTAAATCCTGCCGCTGGCCGGCGGCCAGTTTTTGAGCCGCCGCCAGGGCGATAAAAGCGGCCCGGCATAACCCCAGCACCGGCGGCAGACGCAGGGCCAGGGTATCCAGATCCCGCCGCCAGATATCCTCATAATCAGCGGCCCCATCCCCCAGCAGGATTACCGCCTGGCCGATTTCCCTCAGCCGGGCCGACCAGTCCGCCGGGGCCACCGCCATCGGCGAGATCAGGCAGTCCAGCTGCCAAAGCCCGTCGCCGCCAACCGCCGGCGCGCGATCTTTTTTGTTTCTTTTGGCCGGCGCCAGCGGGCCGCGCTCTGTCGCCTTTCGCCAGCGGTAAAGGCCGCTGTAAATTTGATCCCGTCGGGCATTTTGCATAGGCGAGACCAAGATGGGCAAGCCCATGGCCTGCCAGGCCATCGCCTCCAGCGTGGGGATGGCCAGCAGGTCAATGCCGCCGCCCAGGGCCAGGCCCTTCGCCGCGGCCATGCCGATCCGCAGCCCGGTAAAAGAGCCTGGCCCGGCGGAAACGCCGATAGCTGTCACCTCGTCTATCGGTCGGCGGCATTGCAGAAGCAGCCCGTCGATCATCGGCAGAAGCTGCTCCCCGTGGGTCAGCCCCACATTTAAGCTGATCTCGCCCAACAGCCCCTTTTCATCGGCCAGCGCCGCCGAGGCTACCGGCGTAGCGCTCTCGATCCCTAATACCAGCATACCGGCCCTCCCGACCGCCTTTCACAAGTCCTTAGCCCCAGTTCAACAATAGCCTGACATTTCCTTACACCAAGCGCTGACGGCCCATCCCTTCGCCTCGCCCCAAGCGGTAACAGTAATTTGCCGCCCGGTGTCGCCGTCAACGTCAGCGGCAGCAACCGCCGCCGCCTCATTGGCCACCGCCTCATTGGCCGCCGCCTCATTGACCGCCACCTCATTTGCCGCCGCCGGTTTTGCCCGGCGCCGCTCAATGGCGACCTCCAGCCGATCCGCCGGCAAATAAGCCGGGACGCGCTCGCTCCATTCCACGCCGCAAACGCCGTCCCCGTAAAAATAATCCTCATAGCCCAATTCTTCCAACTCACTGGGATCCTTCAGGCGGTAGACATCAAAATGATAAAAGGGCAAACGGCCGCCCAGGTACTCATGGATCAGCCCGAAGGTCGGGCTGGCGGCCGCGCCGGGGTAACCCAGCCCCTGAGCCATACCTTGCGCCAAGCAGGTCTTGCCCGCGCCCAAATCCCCCCGCAGGGCGACAAAAGCGCCCGGCGGCAGGAGGCGGGCCAAGGCGGCGCCCCAGGCCCGGGTTTCCGCCGGGCCGTCGGTATAAAATACGGCCGCTATCTCGCTCATCCCTTTCCTCTCAGTTGCGCCGGATACTTTGCAACCAGCGAGGCCAAGGCAGTTTTTCCCCGCTTTTGGCCTGGCCGCTGTCGGTTTCACCCTCCTCCCGCCGTCGATCGCCGCCGTTCGGATCCTTGCCGTTCGGATCCTCGCCGGTCGAATCCTTGCCTGCTAGATCGCCGCCGGTCGGATTCTCGCCGCTCGAATCTCCGACAGCGCCAGCCTGGCTGTCGCCGGCCCACCATACGAGCAGCTTTGCCTTTTTGCTATCCGCCGTCCAGACCCGCTGGCCGTTTACGAAGGTGCCCACACAGTGGGCGCGGTAATAAAAAGGATCGCCGTCAAAGATAGCGAAATCGGCGTCCATGCCCGGGGCCAGGGAACCAATACGATTTTCCAGCCCCAATATCCGGGCGGGATTGATGGTGATGGCCGCCAGCGCCTGCCGCCAACTCAGCCCATAACGGATCGCCATGGCGCCGCAAAGGGACAGATATTGGATCGGCGTGCAGCTGTGATCGGTAGTCAGCGCGATCATGACGCCAGCATCGACCAGATCCTTTGCCGTCCGCCAGTCGACACGCTCCATCTCCACCTTGGCCCGGTTGGCGAAGCAAGGCCCCAGCACCACCGGGATGTCCGCCTCCAGCAGTGACGGGATCATCCGATCAGCCTCCGTACCGTGCTCCAGCACCAGCCGCAGATCAAACTCCCGCCCAATTCGGATGGCCGTGCCAATGTCGTCGGCCCGATGGGCATGAGCCCGCAAGGGAATTTCCCGTCGCAGCAAACGGGTCAGCAACTCCATGCCCAGATCCCGCTCATGAATCTCCTGCTCCTTTTCGCATTTAAGCTTTTTCTTCTCGTAATCCTGAGCGTCCACCAAGGCTTGCCGCAATAACGCCGCTATGCCCATTCTGCTGCCCGGCATTTTTTTCAGCTCGCTGTAAGCCCTTTTGGGGTTTTCCCCAAAAGCCGCCTTGACGCCGGCCTCCGGATCCAAAACCATCCGCTCCAAGTTCGTGCCTGCCGTCTTGAGCACACAAATAGAGCCGCCGATCACGTTGGCGCTGCCGGGCGCGATCATCACCGTGGTCACGCCGCCGCTCAATGCATCCTTAAAAGCCAAGTCGCGAGGGTTAATACCGTCAATCGCCCGCATTTCCGGCGTCACCGCCGACTCGCCGGACTCATTGAGATCATCGCCCTCGTATTCGTAGATTTCCTCCTGAATCCCCAGGTGAGTATGCGCGTCGATCAAGCCCGGTACCACTGTCAGCCCGGCGCCGTTGAGATATTCCGTCCCTTGCGGCAATTCCACCTCGCCCTGATTGCCAAGAGCCACAATCTTGTCGTTCTGCCAAAGCAGGCTCCCTTTATATATTACCTGCCCGTACCCCGGCCAGATCGTGGCGCCGACAATCGCCTTATAGACCATTTTTTTCTCAACTGTCATCCTTCTTCTCGCAGCTCCTTCAAGGCCAAGGGAAGCGCGTCCGCCACCTGCCCAGCCAAAATACCCCTGGCGCCCCAGTCTCCCCGCAGCAAATCCCCGGCCCGGCCGTGGAGATACACAGCCAGCACCGCCGCCTGCCAGGGGCGCAGACCCTGAGCGAGCCAA
>JAISDE010000166.1 GCA_031265035.1 Peptococcaceae bacterium
AGATTTTCGACCTGACGCTGGGTCACGCCCTGGAGCGCTTTTATGATGAGTGGGGCGAAAGACGGGCGGCTATTTTGACGGCTTGTATCCCCCTGTGCCGGGAGATGGCGCTGCGGGACAAGCTGACCGCCTACCTCCTGTCCGTTCAGGAAAGGAAAAACGCGCGCCAGGCCTATTACGCCGGCCTGAGCGTCGCCGCGGCGCAAAAAATCATGCTGATCCTTATCCGAACCTACGACGGCGACGGGGCCGCCGAGGATTATATCGGGCAAAACCTCGTCAATAGCGATTTCCGCAAAATGGCGATCGAAAAGGCCCTGGCCGCCGGCCGGCTGGAGCAGGTGCTGACGTTGTGCCTGGAAGGGGAGGCGTTGAACGCCAAAGACAAAGGGCAGGTATCCGTCTGGCGCCATATCCGGTACGATGTGTATGAGAAGCAAAACAACATTCTCGCCTTAAAGGAATTGGCTTTTGAGTTTACCTTAAACGGTGAGTTTCCCTATTATCTCAGGCTCAAGGAACTGTACGCCGACGGGGAGGGGGGCGATGGCGGCGACGGCGGGGAGGCGCTCTCCCCGGTATCGACCGGGGAATGGCCGGCCGTCCTGGCCGGGTTGCTGCAGGCTCTGGAAAGCGAATGGCAGAGTCCGGTCTATATCAAAATCCTGATCCATGAGAAAAATCAGCCCAAGCTCCTGGCCTGCTGCCGCAAGAATGTGCCGTCTATAGTCCAGCTGTATCCCCATTTGATACCGGAGCGGGCCGGCGAGGTGGACGAGTTGTTTGTCGAGTATATCCGCTATAAGGCGGAGCGGGCGTCGGGCCGGGGGGATTATCAGGATGTGGGTGGCATTATCTGCCACTATGGCAAGGCTTGCGGTTGGAACGCCGCCGACAGGATTATCCGAGAGCTTTTGTCCCTCTACCGCGGCCGGCCCGCTTTTGTGGACGAGCTGAAAAAAGCGAAAAATACGCGATAAGGAAGGGATCACTACCAACCTGAGCGGCGCTCCTTGAGAAAGGCGGAAATATGATAGGGGAAGGCGGAAACGTGATGGGTGAGGGCGGAAACGTGATGGGGGAGGCGAAAGCGTGACGGGGAAAGGCGAAAGCGCGATGGGTGAGGGCGAAAGCGCGACAGGGGAAGGCGGCGACGCGACCCGGGGTATTCTGGTCACCGGCGGCGCCGGTTTTATCGGCTCCAATTTTATCAAATTCATGCTGGAGCGCCAACGGGGCCGGGTCGTCAATCTGGACGCCCTGACCTACGCCGGCAATTTGGCCAATCTGGACGAGATCAAAGCAAACCCCGCTTACACCTTTATCCGGGGGGACATTGGGGACGGGGAGTTGCTGGACAGTATTTTTTCCCGCCACGCCATTGATACGGTGGTAAATTTCGCCGCCGAGTCCCATGTGGATCGCAGCATTGAGACACCGAATATTTTCCTCGTCACCAATGTCCTGGGTACCCAAGTCCTGCTGGACGCCGCCAGAAAGCACTGGAACCTAGCGCCGGGCGACAAATACAGCCGCCAATACCGGGCCGGCGTCAAATTCCTGCAAGTGTCCACGGACGAGGTTTACGGCGCGCTGGGCCAAACGGGCAAGTTCGCGGAGACCACTCCCCTGGCCCCCAACAGCCCTTACTCCGCCTCCAAGGCCGCCGCCGATCTGCTGGCGCGCTCCTATCATGAGACTTTCGGCCTGCCGGTCAATATCACCCGTTGCTCCAACAATTACGGGCCTTACCAGTTTCCGGAGAAGCTGATTCCCCTCATGATCAACAATTGCCTCCGGGAAAAGGCCCTGCCGGTTTATGGCGACGGTATGCAGATTCGGGACTGGCTCCATGTCCATGACCATTGCGCCGCCATTGATACCGTCCTGAGC
The DNA here is from genome assembly GCA_031265035.1 of Peptococcaceae bacterium. Taxonomy (GTDB): domain Bacteria; phylum Bacillota; class Peptococcia; order DRI-13; family UBA5745; genus JAISDE01. Next base: position 1,894 of record JAISDE010000166.1, read on the forward strand.
CGGGGCCGGGACGGCGAGATCTACAATATCGGCGGCGACAACGAGAAGGCCAATATGGAGATTGTCCGGCTGATCATCCGGACGCTGGGCAAAAGCGAGTCCTTGATCACCTATGTCAAGGATCGGCCCGGCCACGACCGCCGTTACGCTATCGACAACACGAAGATCACCGGTGAGCTGGGCTGGTCCCCGGCCTATACCTTCGAGCGGGGCATCCGGGAGACGGTGGAATGGTATCTGGCGCGGCAAGATTGGATGAGCGCCGTCACCTCCGGCGCTTATCGGGATTATTACGCCGGCATGTACGAAGGGGCGTCCGTCAGCTGATCGCCGCCCGCTCTTGTTTCAGCCGCCGGATCGCCGCCGTCAGCTTGGGCACAATCACCTTCAGATCGCCCACAATACCCAGGTCCGCCACGTCGAAAATCGGCGCCGTGTCGTTTTTGTTGATGGCGATGATCAGATTGGAGCCTTCCATGCCGGCCACATGCTGAATGGCGCCGGATATGCCGCAGGCCAGATATAAATCGGGCCGTACGGTTTTGCCTGTCTGGCCCACCTGCCGATCCTTGGCGATCCAGCCGGCGTCCACATTGGCCCGGGAGGAGGATACCTCACCGCCCAGCGCCTCGGCCAGGTCGCGCAGGGCCTCAAAGCCTCGGGCGCTGCCCAGGCCCCGGCCGCCGGAAACCAGAATTTTCGCCTCCGTGATATCCAACGCTTTTTGGCTGGACTTCACCACTTGCAGAATATCCGCGTTGTGATCGGCGGCGGTCAGCCCGCAATCGATCCGTTTGACGACCCCGGCCCTGGCAGTGTCTTTGGCCAGGGCTTTCATCACGCCGGGCCGGACGGTGGCCATTTGCGGCCGGTGCCGCTCACAGATGATGGTGGCCATGATGTTGCCGCCAAAGGCCGGTCGGGTCATGGCCAGGAGCTTGCTCTCCGGCTCGATCTCCAGCTTGGTGCAGTCGGCGGTCAGCCCGGTATGGACGCGGGCCGAGACCCTGGGCGCCAGATCCCGCCCGATGGTGGTGGCCCCAAAGAGGAAGATCTCCGGCTGATCCGCCCGGATGATCCGGGCCAGAACCTTGGCGTAAGGCTCGGTCATATATTCCGCCAGCAGCGGGTCCTCCGCTATGATCACATTGTCGGCGCCATAATGCAGCAGCGTCTCTCCCTGGTCGGCGAAGCCGGCGCCCAGCAGCACCGCCGTGACCTGCTGGCCCAGCGCCGCCGCCAGCCTCACCCCCTCGCCAATCAACTCAAAGCTGACCTTCTGGATTTCCCCGTCCCGTTGCTCAGCCAAGACATAAATACCTTTACTCACAGCCTGTCCCGCCTCCCTCAACCTTATTTTCTGACGCGCCCGCCCGACGCGCCCGCCCGACGCGTTCGCCCGACGCGTCCCGCCTGGCGCGTCCTGTCCGTGTGTCCTCGCGCGCCCTAAATAATAAATTTTTCCCGCAGCTTGCCGACAATCGCCTCCACCGCCTCGTCGGCGCTGAGATCCCTCAGCACCTGGCCGGCGCCCTTCGCCTGTTTGGTGAAAGATTTTTTTACCCTGGTGGGCGAGCCTTTCAGGCCCAGATTGGCTGTGTCAACGGTATCCCGGATCGCGGCCAGATCCCAGACCTGTACCCGCTTTTCCCGGTAGGCGTCCAGGATGCCCGCCACCGACATATAGCGGGGCGTCGCCAGCTCGGCTAAAGCGGTGATCAGGCAGGGCAGGGGCAAGGCGATGATCTGGTAGCGATCCTCAAATTGCCGTTTGACGATCACCCGCTTGCCCTCCACGCGGATCGCCTCCGCGTAGCTAGCTTGGGGAAGGCCCAAATGCTCCGCGATCTGTGGCCCCACCTGGGCGGTGTCGCCGTCGATGGCCTGCCGGCCGGTGATGATCAGGTCGTAGGGCAGCTTTTTCAGCGCGGCGGCGATGGTGGAGGAAGTGGCCCAAGTGTCCGCCCCGCCGAAAGCCCGGTCGGAAAGGAGGATGGCCTGATCGCAGCCCATGGCTAGGGCCTCCCGCAGGGCGACGTCGGCTTGGGGCGGCCCCATGCACAGCACGGTGATCTCACTGTCCGGCGCCGCCTCTTTCAGGCGTAGCGCCGCCTCGATCCCGGCTTTGTCGTCCGGGTTGATAATGCTGGGCACTCCGTCCCGGATCAGCGTATTGGTCACCGGATCCAGCCTGACCTCGGTGGTATCCGGCACCTGTTTGATACATACGATAATCTTCATCCTGCCGTCCCTTCCTCCTGTTTACTTAACGTTTGTTTACTTAACGTTTGTTAATTTAACCTTTGTTCATTTAACCTTTGTTCATTAATAACGTTTGTCCATTTAACGTTTGTTCATTTAACGTTTGTTTATTTGACGTTGAGCTGACCGGCCACGATCACTTTTTGAATTTCCGACGTGCCTTCATAAATCTCAATGATCTTGGCGTCCCGCATCATCCGCTCCAGGGGGTATTCCCGGATGTAGCCATAGCCGCCGTGCAGCTGCAGGCAGCGGCGGGTAACGTCGCTGCCCAGCCCGCCGCAAAGGTATTTCGCCATGGAGGAATAAAGGTTGAATTCCCGGCCGGCGTCCTTCTCGCAGGCCGCCTTGTAGACCAAGAGCCGGCAGGCCTCAATCCGGCTGCCCATATCCGCCAGCTCAAACTGGGTATTTTGAAACTGCGCGATCCGCTTGCCAAATTGCTTGCGCTCCCGGGTGTATTTGCGGCTTTCCTCAAAGGCGCCGACGGCGATCCCCAGCCCCTGGGCGGCCACGCCAATACGGCCGGCGTCCAGCGTCCGCATGGCGATCTTGAAGCCCTGGCCCTCGGCGCCCAGCAGATTGGCGGCCGGGATCCGGCAATCCTCAAAGATCAGCTCGCAGGTGGACGACCCTTTGATGCCCATCTTTTTCTCTTTCTTGCCGATGGAAAAGCCCGGCGCGTCCCTCTCGACGATAAAGGCGGAAATGCCTCGGTTGCCCTTGCTTTTGTCGGTCATGGCGATAATGATATAGATATCCGCGTAGCCGGCGTTGGTGATAAAAATTTTGGCGCCGTTCAGCACATAATCGTCCCCGTCCCGGCGGGCTTTGGTTTGCTGCATGGAGGCGTCGGAGCCGGCGCCGGCCTCGGTCAGGCCAAAGGCGCCCAATTTCTCGCCTCGCAGCAGGGGCGGCAGGTATTTTTGTTTTTGTTCCTCGCTGCCGGCCATAAAAATGGGTCCGGCGCACAAGGAGGTATGGGCCGCCAAAATAGTGGCTGTAGCGGCGCAGTGTCGGGAGATTTCCTCAATCATCAGCGCGTAGGCCAGGGTATCCCCGCCTTGCCCGCCGTATTTTTTGGGGAACGGGACGCCCATAAAGCCATATTGGCCGCATTTAGCCACGGTCTCGGCCGGAAACCGCTCCGTCTCGTCGATTTCCTCCGCCAGGGGCTTGATCTCATTTTCCGCGAAGCTGGCGTACAGCTGCCGCAGCAAGGCATGTTCTTTGGATAACGCGAAATCCATAAATCGATCCTCCGCCTCTAATCAAAATTAAATCACACTCGAATCACACTCGAATCACACTCGAATTATCATCAAAATTATCCGCCCGCTCAGGTAAACAGCCGGGGCAGAAACATGGTGATTGCCGGGATATAGGTGATCATAATCAAAGCTATGAGCAGCACGGCCAGAAAGGGCAGAATGGAACGCACCAGCTCCTCAAAACGGATTTTGCCGATGCCGCAGGCCACAAACAGATTGACCCCCACCGGCGGCGTGATAAACCCGATGGCCAGGTTGACCACCATGATAATGCCAAAGTGTATGGGGTCAATGCCGAACCGCGCCGCTATAGGGTAGAGTATGGGGGCCAGAATGAGGATGGCCGCCAGCGTCTCCATCAGGCAGCCGACGATCAGCAGGAAAATATTGATGAGCAGGAGCATGATCACGGGATTGTCGGTAAAGCTGTTCATGGCGGCGGAAACCATCTGCGGCACACCTTCCAGGGTCAGCACCTTGCCCAGGGTGGTGCCGGTGCCCACAATGATCAGGATTGTGCCGGAGGTCAGGGCTGTGCTGCTGAGATTTTCCGTAATTTTCCTGAGATCCAATTCCTTGTAGACGAAAAGCCCGACCACCAGGCCGTAAACCACCGCTACCACCGCCGCTTCCGTTGGGGTAAAAATACCGCCATAGATACCGCCCAGTATGATGACCGGCACCAGCAAGGCCCAGACGGCCTCTTTAAACGCGGCCCCCACCCGCTGGAAGGAAAAGCTGGCCTGGTTGCCCTTATAGCCTAATTTTTTCGCCTTGTAGACCGCCAGGGCGATCAGCGCCAGGGCGCACAGGATGCCGGGCAGAAAGCCGGCCATAAACATCCGGCTGATGGAGGCGCCGGTCGCGACGCCATACATTACCATGGGGATGCTGGGAGGTATGATCACGCCCAGACAGCCGGCCGCGGCCACCAACGCCATGGAGAATTTGCCGGAATAGCCCTTCTCGATCATCGCCGGCACCATAATTCCCCCGATGGCCGCCACGGTGGCGGGGCCGGAGCCGGAGATAGCGCCGAAAAACAGGCAGGTGATAACGGTCACGATGGCCAGGCCGCCGGTCAGATGCCCGACAAAAGCGTCGGCGAATTTAACCAGCCTTTTGGACAGCCCGCCGCCCTCCATCAAGGCGCCCGCCAGGACAAAAAAAGGAATAGCCATCAGCGGGAAGGAGTCGCAGGAGGAAAACATATTGGTGGCCATATAGGCCATCGGCATATTGCCGGTAATCAGGATGTAGCTGATGATCGCCAGGCCGATAGCGATGCCGATGGGCACGTTCAGGGCCAAAAAGCCGATCAGGGAGCCAAAGATGATCGCGGACGACACGCTCAGACACCTCCTGTCTCTTTTGTCTCAGCCGGCGGCGCCCACCGGGAGCGCAGCAGCCGGACGGTGCTCTGGATCAGGCGCAACGACATCAGGGCGCAGCCGACGACAAAAGACGAGTAAGGGATCCCCATGGACAGGCGCAGGGCCGGGGACACCTGCCTTTGCGCGACCGCTATTTTGTGTACCAGCAGCGCGCCCTGATACGAGATCACTACCGTAAAAACCAGAAAAAGCAAATTGGAGAGCAGCGCCAGGAAGAAACGGCCCCGCTCCTTGAAAAGCAGCAGCACGGCGTCGATTTTGATGTGCTTTTCCTCCTTGACCGCGTAGCTACAAGAAATATAGATGAGCCAGACAAACATGTACCGGGCGGCTTCCTCCGACCAGGCGAGGGGCAGGCCCAGCAGGCGAAAGACCACTTGCAGCGCGGTAACGACGGTCATAAATACCAAAAGCAATACGCACAGGTATTTTTCCAGGTTGTCGTCGAAAAAACGCAGAATTTCCAAGGCGATTCCTCCTTTAAAACTTACCGCGAAGCTTACCGCGAAGCTTACCGCGAAGCGCTAGCCGCGGGATTTGCCGCTGCCCGCCTGCCTTACGGATTGGCCAGGCGCGCGATCTCGGCGATATATTGATCCAGATTATCCGACTCCCTCGGGTAGGCCCCTCGGAACCACTCGTAGACAGGCTGGCATTTCTCCACGAATTTCGCCCGTTCCTCCGGCGTGAGGAAGGTGATCTCCAGCTGCTCGCCAATGACCCGGATATTCTCCTTATCGTTTTCCACCGCCAAGTCCCTGGCGT
>JAISDE010000024.1 GCA_031265035.1 Peptococcaceae bacterium
TCAGGGCAGCGCCGGCCCCGTCTTGCTCAATCAGCCCCACTTGCCCTGCCCTGCTCCATCTTAATCTTGACCTGCCGCGCCTTGGCCCGCTTCGTCCGCCGGCAAGCTCCGCCCCGCCCAATCCCGGCGGAGCAGCTCCATCAAAGCGTCTACCAGCTCCGCCAACGGCAGCCGGGCCACTTTCTCCCCCGCCGCGAACAAAACGCCGGCGTCCCCGCCGCAAGCGATACCATAATCCGCCGCCCGTCCTTCCCCCGGCCCGTTGACGACGCAGCCCATCACCGCCACGATAACGGTGCGCCCCGCCGGCGCGGGCAGCTGCCGCAGCCGCCTGTCCACTTCCTCGACCAGGCCCAAAAACCCCGGCCCTGTCCGACCGCAGGTAGGACAGGCGATCAGCTGCCAACCGCCGGGAATCAACTCCAAGGCAATGAGGATCTGCCTGGCGGCGGCCACTTCCGGCACCGGATCGCCGGTCAGGGAAACCCTCAGCGTGTCGCCGATACCTTCCGCCAACAGCGTCCCGATCCCCACGGCGGACTTCACCACCCCCTGGGCCGGCAAACCCGCCTCCGTCACCCCCAGATGCAAAGGATAATCCACCAGGCCGGCGATCCGACGGTAAGCCGCCAGCATCAGCGGTACCCGGCTGGCCTTCAGGGAAATCTTGATTTCCCCATAGCCCTGTTCCTCCAGCAGCCTGACATGAAATAAAGCGCTCTCCACCAGAGCCGCCGCCGTGGGGCCGCCGTATCTCTCCAGCAGGCGCTTTTCCAGGGAACCGCTATTGACCCCAATCCGAATCGGCACCCGCCGTTCCGCCGCCGCCCGGGCTACCTCCCCCACCTTCCAGGCGGCCCCGATATTGCCCGGATTCAGCCGCAACCCGGCCACCCCGGCGGCCAGCGACCGCAAGGCCAAACGATAATCAAAATGAATATCCGCTATCAGCGGCAAAGGCGACGCCCGCAAAATGGCCGGCAAAACCGCCGCCGCCGTCTCATCCGGCACCGCCACCCTGACAATCTGGCAACCCGCCAGGGCCAGGCGGCGAATCTGCTCTATCGTCCCCGCCTGATCCGCCGTCGGCGTATTGGTCATGGATTGGACAGACACAGGGGCGTCGCCGCCTACCGGCACAGACCCAACCCAAATCCGCCGGCTAGCCCGCCGCCCCGCCTCGCCCCCGTCCCGCTGTATCACGACCCCGCTACCTGGAAAATATCCCGGGCCGTCAAAAAAATCATCAGGGAAATCAGCAGCACAAAGCCCACCATATTGATCCAGCCCTCAACCTCCAAGCTCAGGGGCTTGCGCCGGATCAGTTCCACCAGGCAAACCAGGATCTTGCCCCCGTCCAGAGCCGGGATCGGCAAAAGATTCATAATACCCAGATTGACGGACAAGAAAGCCGTCAGCCAAAGAGTGTTCCACAAACCGCTGGAGGCTGTCTCACCAATCACCCGCACCAGCGCCACCGGCCCGGAGACATTATCCGCCGCGCTGATCTGGCCCGTCGCCATCTGAGTCAGCGCCCCCAACAGAACCCCGATCATATTGACGGTTTGTAAAAGACCCAGCCAAATCCCCCGCAAAGGATTCGACTTGCTCCGGATCTCCCCCGCCGTATCCACCGTCACGCCGATCAATATCCGGCCGGCGTCGGGATCATACCGGGGCGTCACCGTCAAAGCGATTTCCCGCCCCTGCCGGGAAAGGAGAAAATCCAAAGCGCCCTCGTCCTGCCGCTCCGTCACGATCCGGGACAAATCCTCCCAGGAGGCCAAAGGCTCCCCCGCGATAGCCAAAACCCGGTCGCCCGGCAAGATCCCCGCCGCCGCCGCCGGGGAATCCGGCTGCACCTGCCCGATCACCGGCTCAAAACCAACGCCGACCCCTATCACGGCAAACAACAAGGCGAACAGCGCCGCCGCCAAAACAAAATTCATCACCGGCCCGGCCGCCAAAATATACATTTTTGTCAACGCGTTCCGGCGTAGCAACGAGGCCGGCCGCCCTTTGGCGTCCACTTTCTCCGTTTCCGGGTCAAAAAGGCAATAGCCGCCAAAAGGAATACAACGCAGGGAGAAAAGCGTCTCTTTGCCCCGCTTTTTCCACAGCGCCGGCCCCAACCCGATGGAAAACTCCTGCACGGCCACGCCCACGCTGCGGGCCGAGACATAATGGCCCCACTCATGAATCAGCGTGATGACACCCAGCACGCAAATAACCGCGATCGCTTGAGTCAACATATTGATCAACATACAAATTCCCCCGGACGACGCTCTCAGCCCAAATAAAGCCTAAATACCGCTCAAATACCGCCTAAATAATACCTAAATAATACCTAAATAAAAATATTCGCCCGCAGCCACAGGATATGATACAGCAGCGGAATCACCCATAGCGCGCTGTCAAAGCGATCGAGAATACCGCCGTGGCCGGGGATTATCCGGCTGGAATCCTTGATCCGAGCCTGCCGCTTCAAAGCGCTCTCAAAAAGATCCCCCGCCTGCCCCGCGACGGACAGCACCGGCGACAGGGCGACCAGCAGCCCCACATTCTCAATCGGCAAATAACGGCCCAGCACAGCGCAAAAAAGCGCCGCCCCCACCGCGCCCGTGATCACCCCGCCAATCGCCCCCTCCAGGGTCTTGCTGGGGCTGATCTCCCGGAAAAAGGGATGCTTGCCCAAATAAGTGCCCACCAGATATGACCCGCTATCCGTCAGCCAAACCACCACAAAGGCGTAGGCTGACAAAATCATCCCCTGCTCCATTTTTCGCAGCAGCACCATGTGCGCGAACCCAAAAGCGACATATAAAATCGCCATAAAATTGGCGCTCAAATCCTGCAACCGCAATTCCGGGTATCCCTTGATCATAATCAAGGCGCCGGAAAGCACAAACATGACCAGGAAACTAGGCAGCCAAGTAGTCTCAAAATACAGGATCAGCGGGAAAAAAAAGGCGGCCGTATAAAGAAAGGTGCGCATCTCCTGCAAACCGATCCGTTTCAGCATCCGGCCCAGCTCGACCATAGCCAACAAGGACAAAAGCATAATACCCACCAGAAAATAAGTCCGCCCCAAATAGATCAACCCCAGGATGACCGGCACGCCGACGGCCGCGCTGACAATCCTTTTCACCATCGCCTCAGACACCTCCAAATCGTCGTTGCCTTCCCCGAAAAGACAACAATGCCTCTCCCAATTCCGCTTCTGAAAAATCCGGCCAAAACGAGGCGGTAGTCCATATTTCCGTATAAGCAATCTGCCAGAGCAAAAAATTGCTGACCCGCAAATCGCCGCCGGTTCGAATCAACAAATCCGGATCCGGCATCCCCGCCGTGTCCAGCGCCGCCGCCACATCATCCTCCCGCCAGGCGGCGGGATCCTCACCCGCCAGCGCCCGAGCGGCCAAAGCCCTGGCCGCCCGCAATATCTCCTGCCGGCCGCCGTAATTCAGCGCCAGGGAAAGGGTCAGCCGTCGGTTGGCCGCCGTGGCCGCCACAGACTGGCGGATTTTGGCCGCCAAAGCCGGCGCCAGCGGCGCCAAGTCACCCAATACCCGAATCCGGACGCCGTTTTCCCGCAGCCGCTCCAATTCCCGGTCGATATACTCCCCCAGCAACCCCATCAGGCCCCGCACCTCTTGGCTGGGCCGGCGCCAATTTTCCGTCGAGAAAGCATATACCGTCAAATAATCGATCCCCTGGCGGGGGCAGGCTTCCACAATTCTTTTCAGCGCCTCCACGCCGGCCCGGTGGCCCATCAGGCGGGGCAGACCCCGACCCTTGGCCCAGCGGCCGTTGCCGTCCATAATCACCGCCAAATGAAAGGACTCAGCGTTTTCCCTCATCCGTCCAACCCGCTATTCATCAAGATTATCTGGCGCGAACCAGCCCAAAAGCAAATGCGCCTCGCCCGCCGTCTGGCGAGCCCGCAGTACCCGGGGCAGCAAGTTTTCCGCCTCCCCCGACGGCAAATCACCCGCCGCCGCCAGCGGCGGCGTGACCGCTCCCCCCGGCGGCAAATCACCCGCCGCCGCCAGAGGCGCCGTGACCGCTCCCCCCGGCGGCAAATCACCCGCCGGCGCCAGCGGCGGCTTGATCGCCCGCCCCGGCCGAGGATCCCTGGTCTCCGTAAACCGGGCGCTCAACCCCAGCTCGGCGCAGCGCCGCTCCGCCGCCGCCCGGCTGAGCCCCAGCCAAAGCTCCTGGCCGTCCCTCAAACCGCCATGATCTCCTTTTCCTTGTTCTCCAGAATCTTATCAATTTCCTTGATATATTTATCCGTCCGCTTTTGCAGATCCTCATTGGCCTTTTTGGCCTCATCCTCCGAGCAGGCTTTCGCCTTTTCCTCGCCCTTGATCTTTTCCGAGCTATCCCGGCGGATATTGCGCACGCTGACCTTGCAGTCCTCGCCCTTTTTCTTGGTCGACTTCACCAGCTTGCTCCTGCCTTCCTCCGTCAGCTGCGGGATGATCAGCCGAATGAGCGAGCCGTCATTATTGGGATTCAGCCCCAAATCCGATTTCTGAATCGCTTTCTCGATAGCGCCCAAAGACGATTTATCCCAAGGCTGAATCGTCAGCAGCCGCGGCTCCGGCGCGGAGATATTGCCCAACTGATTCAGGGGCGTGGCGGCGCCATAGTAATCCACAGTAATTTTGTCCAGAATCGACGGGTTGGCCCGTCCGGCCCGCACCGTAGTCAATTCCTTGCGGAAAAACTCCACGGATTTACTCATCCGGTCGTCCGCCTCCGCCAGTAGATCCTTCAACATCGTCATTGCCTCCTCATCCCGTCGTCTTATCGCACCGTCGTCCCGATTCTCTCGCCCAGGGCCGCCTTGAGGATATTACCCTCCGTCAAAATGCTGAACACCACAATCGGGATATGATTGTCCATGCACAAGGTCAAGGCGGTGGAATCCATCACCTTGAGGCCCCGATTCAGCGCCTCGATATAACTCAAATCCTCGAAACGCCGGGCCTGGGGATTTTCCAGGGGATCGCTGTCGTACACGCCGTCCACTTTTTTCGCCATCAGAATAACTTCCGCCTCAATCTCCGCCGCCCGCAAAGCCGCCGTGGTATCAGTGGAAAAAAAAGGATTGCCCGTGCCGGCGGCGAAAACCACCGCCCGGCCTTTCTCCAGATGCCGGATGGCCCGACGGCGGATATAGGTTTCCGCCACCTGCCGCATCTCGATGGCGGAGGCCACCCTGGTATCCACGCCGCCGGCCTCCAAAGCGTCCTGCAGAGCCAAGGCGTTGATGCAGGTAGCCAGCATCCCCATATAATCGGCGGTGGCCCGATCCATCCCCCGCCGGCTGCCGGCCACGCCCCGCCAGATATTGCCGCCGCCCACCACGATGGCGGTCTGAATCTGCCGCTCCATCAATTGCTTGACCTGACGGGCGATAGACTCCAGCATCGTATGGGCCAGCCCGAAAGGCTCATCGCCGGCCAGCGCCTCACCGCTCAATTTGATTACCACTCGCCGATAACCCGGCTCGCCGCCCATATCCTCGTCTCCGTTTCGAAAAAGAGAACACCGGATCGTGTTCTCTTAGTGTCAGGTCGCGCGCCCCAAAAGGCGGTCAGGCAATAAACCCCGATCCCGCGGGGATTATTGCCTGACTGATACTTACTTGAGCTGCGCCATTACTTCCTCGGCGAAATTGTCCTTGCGTTTTTCCAGACCCTCGCCCAACTCGTACCGCGTAAACCGGCGAACATTGATATTTTCCCCGATGGCGGCGATATTCTCCGCCAAAAGTCGGCTCACCGGCTTGTCCGGCTCCTTGATGAAGGGCTGCTCCAAAAGGCAGTTCTCCTTGTAAAATTTCTCGACCCGGCCGGTGATCATCTTTTCCACCACATTGGCCGGCTTGCCCTCATTCAGCGCCTGGGCCGTAAAAATCTCCTTCTCCTTTTCCAGCACCGCCTCCGGCACATCCTCCCGCCGGACATACTCGGGCCGGGACGCCGCTATCTGCATACAGATATCCCTGGCCAGGGCCTTGAAAGCGTCGGTTTTGGCCACAAAATCCGTCTCGCAATTGATCTCCAGCAGCACGCCAATCCGGCCGCCGCCGTGAATATAAGACTCGCACAAGCCCTCCGCCGCGATTCGGCCCGCCTTTTTGGCCGCCGCCGCCAGCCCCTTTTCCCGCAAATACTCAATGGCCTTCTCGATATCGCCCTCTTTTTCCGTCAGGGCGTTTTTGCAGTCCAGCATACCGGCGCCTGTGCGCTCCCGCAACTCTTTGATCATGGCCGATGTAATCATCAGTACTCACCCTCTCCTATGACGTTTATGACGTCTATGCCACTTATGTCATTTATGTCATTTATGTCATTTATGCCATTTATGCCATTTATGCCACTCATGCCACTCATGCCACTTATGACGTTTATACCATTTATGAAGCTTATGACGCTTCCGCCGCGCTCAAATCCCCGGCCTTGCTCTCCCTCTCCGCCTCCAGGCGCGCTTCCTCTCTCGCCTGACCCTGGTTAGCCTCCAACACGGCGTCCGCCATTTTCGTCGTCAGGAGCTTGACCGCCCGGATAGCGTCGTCATTGCCGGGAATCACATAATCCACCTCGTCGGGATCACAATTGGTATCCACGATCGCCACGATGGGGATACGCAGGCGCCGGCACTCGGCGATAGCGATATGCTCCTTGCGGGGATCGATGATAAATATAGCGCCGGGCAAACCGGGCATATCCTTGATGCCGCCCAAAAAGCGCTCCAGCTTTTCCTTCTCGCCTTTCAGCTTGGCGACCTCTTTCTTGGGCAGGACAGCGAACGTGCCGTCCTCCTCCATTTTCTCCAAGTCCTTCAGGCGGAAAATCCGCTTCTGGATGGTCGGATAGTTGGTCAGCGTGCCGCCCAACCAGCGCTCATTGACATAATACATGCCGCAACGCTCCGCTTCCTCCTTTACCGTCTCCTGGGCCTGCTTCTTGGTGCCGACAAACATGACATGCTTGCCCGCGGTCACCGTGGAACGGATAAAGTCATAAGCCTCGTCAACCTTTTTCACGGTTTTCTGCAAATCGATGATATAAATCCCGTTGCGCTCCGTGAAGATGTATGGGGCCATCTTGGGGCACCAGCGGCGGGTCTGATGCCCGAAATGCACACCGGCCTCCAACAATTGTTTCATGGATATAACGCCCATACAAAACACCTCCCTCAATTTTTGTTTTAGGAACTGTCAGTTCCTTGCCGCCGCTTTCGTCCACCCGGTATCCCACCTCAAGCTCTCAGCCTGGCTCCCGCCATCTCGGCCCGGCTCTCACCGCCAAGGCGACGGGACTCGCCCCATCGCCGCGGCCTACCGCCTCGCGACGCCTGCCCCTGACCAAAAAAATCGCGCCGCCGACGCTGGCGATCCAATCTCCCCGCCCGCGCCGGCCGCCGCTCTCAAGGCACCGGAATACCGGTCAAAAAGCGTGTGTATTTTTTACACCGAGAGTAATTATATCACGACCCCATTAATAATAGCAAATTTTTTTTACGCCCGTCCTTAGGGTGTCCTTAGGGCTGTTTGCAAGGGCTGTTTTCACGCTGTTTTCACATTCGCGAATTTTATATTGAAAACAGCTTGATTTTGTGGTGTAATGAATTATTTCTAAATCCGGATTGGGAAAGAGCGCAAGGCGCGGAGATGGTAATAAGTTATAACATGCTATGGAAAATGCTGATTGATAAAAAAAGGAGGTTTTTGATATGCCATATAAGCCCATAGCCATTGACCGCAATGCTCTCACCATCATGAATGTGCCATTCCCGGACTTGGACACGCTGGAGACCACGGCGGAGGCCATCGGCTCCAATATGTTCGAGGGGTTTACGCCAACCCGCAAAGGGATAGAGATTATCAGGGATTATTGCCTCGGCAAAATCTCATTCGCGCAGTTGGCGACGGCGGCAAGGGAGAAAGCTTATGCGGAATGAATATGATTACCAGTATATTGACACCGATAACGCTGACGCGGAAGCTCTTGCCAAGCTGATATACGAGTGCCTGAGTAAGTGACCGGACGGGGAATAAAGCCTATGATGAGCTGGGGCGCGACATCTTCTTCATAACTGTGTTACTTTCCCGGTTTTTGCCGATTAGCGCGTCTGACATTCGTGTGCCGCAAACGCCTGACTGCCCTACGTTTTTGGGTACTTATCCGAAATACCAAAATACTTTTGTCAAAGCGCGATACGCGAGCGCCCCGCGCAAGCTTCGCAAGACACCGGGGCAGCCCCGGCAGGGGAAAAAAGCCCGGCAAGGCTTAGGGCCTTGCCGGGCGCGGGGTTTAGCGATGTTTATATACAGCTTTTCTCCCCGGTTTCAGTTTTCAGCGGGTCACGCTGACAGAGCGGCTGGCCCCGTCCCAA
>JAISDE010000039.1 GCA_031265035.1 Peptococcaceae bacterium
CGTCGATTTAACCAAGGCGCCCGATCAGGTGGAGGCCGTGCGGGCGCTGACGCCTTATGGCCGCGGCGTTGATGTGGCTATTGAGGCGACCGGCGTGCCCGAGGTGTGGGAGAAGAACATCCTCATGGCGCGCAAGGGCGGCATGGTGATGGAGTTCGGCGGCTGCAAACCCGGTACCTCAATTACAGTTGACACCAAGCTGCTGCATTATTCCCAGCTCACGATCAAGGGCGTTTACCATACCACCCCGCGGCATGTGGCCATGGCTTTTGAGCTGATCAAGCGGGGGGAACTGCCGGCGGAAATTTTGATCTCCAAAACCTATGATCTGGATCACGCGCTGGACGCGTTGCTTTCCCACGCGAACGGCGAGGCGATCAAAAACGAGATCAAGATTAAGTGAAATTAAGTGAGAGCGCCTTAGCGGACGGGCGCCTTAGCGGACGGGCGTATTAGCGGCGGGCGTATTAGCGGCGGGCGTATTAGCATTGACAATCGCGGCTTGGTGGCGGTATAATGTACGCATATCAGGCTGGGAAGGGAGAGGATAGCGGCGATGCGAGCGGTGGTGAAAAAGGCGCCGGGGTTTGACCAGATGGAATATACCGATATACCTGAGCCGGCGGCGGAACGGGATTTGGTCAAAATCAGGATCGCTTACTCGGGGATTTGCGGGACGGATATTCACGCCTATAAGGGCACTTATCCCAGCACCAAGACACCGGTGGTGCTGGGGCATGAGTTTTCCGGATTGGTGACGGCGGTGGGTCCCGAGGTAAAAAATGTCAAGGTGGGGGATCGGGTGACCAGCGAGACGACTTTCGCGACTTGCGGCGTATGCCCTTCTTGCCTGACCAAGGATTACAATCTTTGCGGCAACCGCCGGGGCATAGGCACGCAGGTCAACGGCAGCATGGCGGAATATGTGATCAGCCGGGAGGAGAGCGTGCATCTGCTGCCGGCCAATGTCAGCATGCTGGCCGCCGCCCTGACCGAGCCGCTGGCCTGCGGCGTTCACGCCGCTATTGAGAAGGCGGATACCGGGCGGGGCGATGTGGTTTGCGTATTTGGGGCCGGCGCTATCGGGCAGATGGTCGCTCAGGTATGCGGCGCCAGGGGCGCGACCGTGATCGTGGCGGGCGTGGCCGCCGACAGCCAGCGTCTCGCCCTGGCCAAGGCAAGCGGCGCCGCCAGGGTGGTCAACCAGAGCGCGGAGGATATAGACGCTATTATCAAGGAAATGACCGCCGCGGGCGGTGTGGATATCGCTTTTGAGTGCTCGGGAGCGGTAGCCGCCGCCAACAAGGCTTTGGGGGTCGTCCGCCGCCAGGGCAAGGTGATCCAGATGGGGGTATTCCCGCGGTCGGAGGCGTTGATCGCCACCGATTTGATCCTGCACCGGGAAATCGCTTATATCGGTTCCCGCAGCCAAAAGCCTTCCTCCTGGCGTACCGCTCTCCAGCTGATGGCGGATGGGACAGTGGATCCGGCCCGTATTGTCTCCAATATCTTCCCTCTGACCGATTGGCGGGAGGCTTTTGAGCAGATCGCCAGGGGCGAGGGGATCAAGAACGTGATTCACTGCGGCGAGGATATCCAGTGAGAGGATGTCCGGTGAGAGGATATCCAGCGATGAGGATGTCCAGTGAGAGGATATCCGGTGACCTGATATTGACAGGAGGACGCTAATGTTTGAGAGACGCGCCGTAATCCAAAACCCCAGCGGGCTTCACGCCCGCCCGGCTTCTCAGCTCACCGCCTACTGCAAGAAGCTGCCGGTCAAAATCACGCTGCTTCACGGCGAGACGAAAGCGGATCCCAAGAGCATCATCTCTTTATTGGCCGCCGGCATGAAGCGGGGCACCGAGATCACGGTTCAGGTCGAGGGGGAGAATGAGGATGAGATCGGGGAGGGGTTGCTGCTGTTTTTGGCTCAGTTGGCGGAATAAGGAACTGTTGGTGGGACTGAGAGGTATGTTATGACAAAAACTGTTTATCAGGAATTGATTGTGCCGGAGTTGGACGCCGGGGACGCCGGGGACGCCATCCGCCAGTTTGGCGCCCGATTTTTGGCGGGCGGCTTTGTGAGGGACACTTTTGTGGCGGCGGTGCTGGAGCGGGAGGAAAAGTATCCTACCGGCCTGCAATTGGACGGCATGGCGCTGGCTATGCCCCACACCTCCGGCGAGCATGTGAGAAGGCCGGCCGTAGGGGTGGCCAAATTAAAAAAACCGGTGATTTTCGGGCATATGGGCGACGAGGAGACCAAGGTGGAGGCGGAGATGCTGCTGATGATGGCGATTCAGGATCCCGACGCTCAGGTGGATTTGCTGCGCAAGGTGATGGGCGTGTTCACGAATCAGGAGGCTTTGGCCGAGTTCAAGGCGGCGGGCGATTTTGAGGCTTTATACGCGGCGGCGACAAAGTATTTGGGCTGAGAGACGCGATAATAACGCTGAACATGATAATAACGCTTAGAGACAGGGAGTAATTATCGGGAATAATTATAATGTATAACGCAATAAATAGTAAGGGAGCGATGCTGCGTGAAAAATGTCAAAATCCTGTGCGTGTGCGGTTCGGGAGCTGTCAGTTCTTCTATGGTCGCCTTGAAAATCCGGGAAATGCTGCGAGACCGCGGCTATAACGCCGCGACAATGGAGTCCAGCCCTACCAGCGCGGAGTCGGTGCTGGCGTCGGGGGGATTTGACGCGATCGCCTGCGTCAGCCCGGTGTACGCCGATTTTGGCATTCCCAAGATCAGCGCGCTGGGCATGCTGACCGGTATGGGCGAGGAACAGGTCATCAACGATCTGGTGAAGGTGCTGGAAGAAAAATACGGTAAGTAAGGCATCGTTACGAAATAAAGTTGACAAATTATTGTTTCACGAGTCCCAAATGGGGGAACCGGGTGATTTGCCCGTTTATATTATCAAGTAGCATTAACTAACGTACCCTATCGGCTGACTCGCCGCGGGCGGCGGCTTAGGCCGAGCTCAAAAAAGGAGATGATTCAATGGAAATTGGCGCTTTTTTTCAAGGCTTGAGCGATGTTTTCTCTACTTTAGGAGCGGCGGTTTTTGTGCCGGCGATGTTGTTCATTATCGCCAAGATCATGGGGGTAGCCACAAAGAAGGCGTTTAACTCCGCTTTGCTTTGCGCCGTAGGTCTCACCGGCTTTAACCTGGTCATCGGCAGCTACGGCGGCATTATCGCGCCGGTGGTGAGCCAGATGGTCACCAACGCCAATGTGAATCTGCCGGTAATGGATACCGGTTGGCAATCCACCTCGGTGATCGCTTACTCAACTACTGTAGGTCTGGTTTTTATCGGTATCGCTATTTTACTGCAAATCGCTTTATTCTTCGTCAAATGGACTAATGTGTTTATGGCTTCCGACCTATGGAATAATTATTCATTTATGGTGTGGGGCTCAATGCTTTACGCGATTACCGACAATATGTGGCTGGCGCTGGGACTGATGGTTCTGCAAAACCTTTACGTCCTGCTGTTCAGCGAGATGGCGGCGAAACGCTGGTCCACGTATTACGGTTATCCCAATTGCTGCATGACCGCGCCGCATCACTTGGAAAGCCTGCCTTTCGCTGTGCTGATCAATTTGCTGCTTGGCAAAATCGGCTTTAACAAAATCAGGCTGGACGCGCAGACTTTGCAAAAACGCTTTGGTTTATTGGGCGAACCTATGTTCATCGGCTTGGTGGTAGGCGCTTTGATCGCTTTCATCGGCTATTGGAACCAATTAGGCCAGTTGGCGACCTGGGGCGTTATCACCAGCTCCGCTATCTCTACCGCGGCGGTCATGGCGGTGTTTCCCAGGGTGGCGGCGATTTTCGCCTCCGCCTTTACCTCGCTGACCGACGCTTACAAGTCCAGGGCGCAAAAAAGCGGCCAGGGGCGGGACTGGTATCTCTCAATCAATGACGCCGCCGGCTATGGCGAGCCAAATACCCTGGTTTCCGGCATTATTTTGATGCCGGTTATGCTGGCTCTCGCTTTTGTCCTGCCGGGCAATCAGGTGCTGCCCATGCTGGATCTGGTGGCTTTGCCCTATATGGTGGAGATTTTCGTCTGTGTGTCCCACGGCAATATCGCCAAAAGCGTGGTGGCCGGGGCGATTTGGTTTGGCTTGGGCCTGATTGTGGCGACCCAGTTCGCGCCGGTGTTTACCGAGGTGGCTGTGGGCGCCGGCTTCCAGCTGCCCCAGGAAGGCATCTATGTCATGAGCATGGGAATTATGTGCCATCCGCTGATAGCGGGAATTTTCCTGGCTTTCCTCAGCCAAAACCCCATTATTATCCTGGCGGTGGTCGCCTTGTATTTCGCGGCGTACTATCTGTTCCGCCAAAACCGGGTAAAGCTGGTGGATTTCCTGGAGAATTACGGCGTCGAGCAGTCCGCCTGACGCCTGTCTGACGTTAAGGTGAAAAAGCCCGGTTCCCCATCGGGCGTAAAAAGTTTCCCATAGGGCGTGAAATCTTACCCTCAGAAACAATAAGGCAAAAACAATAGTGTTACCCGAGACATAATCCGGCGGGCGGGGAGAAAAGACGGTTAAGGGCACTGACCGGGCCGCCTTTTCTTTCCGTTTGACCGGCTACAAAGCGAATGGGTCAGGTGTTGAGTTATGCTGAATTTATTGAAAGACAAGCCCCAGCGGATCGTCATTGTGGGCGATCGCCGGGTTTCCCCGGATACGATGGAGGAAGCGCTGCGGCGGGTCGTCTCGGTCGCGGCGGCGACCAAGCTTATTTGGGAAAGCGAGGACGAGGATGAGTTCTCCCGCAACCAGCTGGCCCTGGAGCGGGGAGGCCCGGAGGCGGCGCCTTACGCGGCGGGGCTGGCGGCGGCGATCAAGACGGCGGATGTGGTGTTTACCCATATGTCGCCTTTGCCGGCGGCTTTATTGGCTGAGGCCGCCAGCCTCAAGGTCATCCTGACCAACCGGGGCGGGTTGGAGCACATTGATCTGGAGGCCGCCAGTCAGCGAAATATTCCCGTGATCAATGTGATCCGCAACGCCATCCCGGTGGCGGAGTTTACCCTGGGCCTCATTCTCTCCGTTACCCGCAATATCGCCGCTTCCCATCATTTGATGCGGCAGGGCGTTTGGCAAAGGGATTACGCCAACGCCGGTTTTGTCGCCTCCCTTTACACGCTGACCGTGGGGCTGGCCGGTCTGGGCAATGTGGGCATTGAGCTGGCCCGCCGCCTGAAAGCGCTGGGCGCGCCGCTGATCGCCCATGAGGATTGGCTGGATAAAGAGCGCCTGGCCCGGGAGGGGCTGGCGGATATTGAGCTGGTACCCACGCTGGCTGATTTATTTCGGCGGTCGGACGTGGTTTCCCTGCATTTGCGGTTGACCCCGGACAACGCCGGGATGATCGACCGGAAATATTTCTCCCTGATGAAAAATACCGCCTATTTGATCAACGCCGCCCGGGGCGGCCTGATCAATCAGGGCGATTTGGTCGCGGCCCTGCGAACCGGTCAGATCGCCGGCGCGGCGCTGGATGTATATGATAGCGAGCCTTTGGGCGCCGGCGGGCTGGCGGAGCTGGACAATGTTACCCTGACGCCCCATATCGCGGGCACTACGGTGGACGCGCTGGGGCAGTCGCCTTACCTTTTGGCTCAGGCATTGGAGGCTGTCATAACCAAGGACGCGACGGAGCGGATCGTGAATCTGGCCCGGCTGCGGCTATAAAGAGGCATGGATTCCGGGACACGCCCGGAATGACGAGTTGGAATGGCCCGGAAT
>JAISDE010000041.1 GCA_031265035.1 Peptococcaceae bacterium
TTCCTCTGGCAAGGCGGGAATTCGCGGGCGTACCCTCAGCGGTACGCCAAGAATGAGCAACGCCGCCAGAGGGAAAAAGAACAAGCAAAATGTAAAGTTTATTTCGTAACGATGCCTGAGGCAGGCGCCGCGGGCCGCGGCCCCAATCGCCGCAGCCCAAATCGCGGAGCGCCGCGACCTCAATCGCCGCGGCCAGCCCCGCTAGCCGCCGGCGGCGGTAACGCGATTGAGCTGAAAAATGATTTCCGGCCCAATCTGCCGCAAGGGCAGCTGCCGGGCGATGCCCCCCCGCCGCCAGGCTTCCATCGGCATCCCATACACGACACAGGTTTCCTCATTTTGGCCGATGGTGTAGGCGCCGGCCTGCCGCATCTGGGTGATGCCCCTGGCGCCGTCGGCACCCATGCCGGTGAGGATGACCCCGATACAATTGCTCCCCGCCGCCTCGGCGGCGGAATGAAACATCACATCCACAGAAGGGCAGTGGCCGCTGACCTTTTCCCCTTTTTGGCTGCGAATGTAGTAGCCCAGCACATCCCGCCGCAAGGTCAGATGATAGTCCCCCGCCGCCACCAGAATCCGCCCCGTCAGCACCCGATCATTGTCCTCGGCCTCCTTGGCGGACATCTGGCAGATTTTATCCAAACGTTGAGCGTAGAGATTGGTAAAATTGGCCGGCATATGCTGGACGATCAGCACGCCCGGCGTATTGGCCGGCAGATCCTTGACCACCTGAATAATAGCCTCGGTACCGCCGGTGGAGGCGCCGATACAAACGACAAATTTGCCGCCCTTGCCGCCCAGGGGCGCCTGCTGCCGCGGCGGCCGCTGTTCGGGGGCGCCCCTAAGCGACCGCGGCTCTACCAGGGCGCTTTGCACCTTGGCCCGCCGGGCGATCTTGATCTTGCCCCGCAGCTCATGCAAAAAGCCCTGCAGATCACCGGGAGAATTGACCTGAGGCTTGCGGACAAAATCCACGGCGCCGGCGCTCAAAGCGTCCAGCGCGTTGAGGGGCAAAGAGCTGACCACCACCACCGGCAAGGGGTTGGTGGGGATCAGCTGTTTTAAAAACTCAATGCCGTTCATATGGGGCATTTCCACGTCCAGGGTGAGCACATCCGGCCTGAGCTCGGCGATCTTCTGTCTGGCCTCCAGAGGATCGGCGGCGCTGCCTATTACCGTGATCATCGGATCCTCATTCAGGCTGAGTTCCAGCTTTTTGCGAAAAAGCAAAGAATCGTCAACCACCAGCACGCGGATTTTGGCGGCAAACTGGCTCATTTCTGGCTACCTCCGCTGGTTTTTTTGATAAATCGCCGGTCGGATAAACTGATATTGGGTGGCTTCCTTATCCAAAACCTCCGAGTGACCGATGAACAAATAGCCACCCTCTGATGTAGCCTGATAGAATTTGTTGATCAGACGGCTGGTGGTCTCACTGTCGAAATAAATCATGACATTACGGCAAAAAATGATGTCAAAGGGCTTTTTGTGAGTGAAGGTGTCCATCAGGTTGAATACCTTGAAGATAACCTCTTTGCGCAAACGCTCGATGACCTGATAAGACCCGCCTGTCAGCCGGGTAAAATATTTTTCTTTCCACTGGGGCGGCAGATCCTTGAGATTGTCCTCGGGATAGATGGCGGCCTGGCCCTTGCTCAGCACATTCATGGAGATGTCCGTCGCCAGGATCCTGGTGTCCCATTGGGACTTGCGAGCGCCGAAATACTGATCCAGCACCATGGCGATATTGTAAGCCTCCTGCCCGGCGGAGCAGCCGGCGCTCCAGATCCGCAAATCCCGGGGCCGGTTTTTTTCCAGGTAGGGCAGGGCTTGCCGGAGCAAAAAATCGAAATGCTCCATCTCCCGGGCGAAATAAGAATGATTGGTGGTAATGCGGTTGAGAAAATTATGCATTTCCTCGCCGCTGTTGTCCTTGGTCAGCAAATCCAGGTACTGCTTGAAGCTGTTGAGTCCCCGCTCCCTGATGGTATGGGACAGCCTGCCCTCAATCAATTGACGTTTGCGGCTGAGATTGATGCCGTACTTACGGTAAACAAAATCCACCAGATTTTTAAATTCTTCGTCGGTAATTTTTATCAGGCTATGGGATTGAAGAATATCTGCGCTCATGGTATTAGCTCCTAATCGCTGTCGGGAAACAGCTCAGCCAGGTCGGACTGAAAAAATTTATCGCAGTCGATATTGAGGATCACTTTACCGTTCAGCTGACTGACGGAATCCAGGTAGCTTTCCCCGCCCCTGTGCCCGGCGGTGGGCGGCGGCGCCATATTGGTTCTCTCGATGGAGACCACCTCCGCCACGCTGTCCACGATCAGCCCCACATTCATGTCGCTGATCAGTACCACCACGATACAGGTCTTGTCGTCGTAGGGCCGCTCCGGCTGGTTGAATTTCAGACGCACGTCGGATACCGGCACCACCTTGCCCCGCAGGTTGACGATCCCTTTGACATAATAAGGCACGTTGGGAATCTTCGTAATGTGCTGTATATTGATAATCTCGATCACATGGGTGAGGGGGAGACTATACGTCGTCTCACCGATATAAAAAAGCAGAAAGCGACCGCTGAGATCGTCGGTTTCCACCTGGTATACGTTGTCGTCCACAATCGCACAACCTTTCTCTCATGATATATCTTAATGCCTGATGCCTGATCCCCGCGCCCGGCGGGCGGCCTCATTGCGCGCTCATCAGGTTGCCCACGTCCAGGATCAGGCTGATGCTGCCGTCCCCCAAAATGCTGCAGCCGGACAGGCCCTGCTCCTTCAGGCTATATTTGTTGAAAAACGTGGGGAAGGGCTTGACCACCACCTGATACTCGCCCAAAAGCTCGTCGGCGAACAAGACGGCGATGGTGTTGGCGCTTTCCACCTGAATCATAATGCCTTCCATCATATCCTGCTTTTCCGTATCAATGCCGAAAAGATCGTGCAGGCGGATAATGGGATAACAGTCCCCCCGCAAAAGGATCATCTCCGCGCCGTCGGTATTGTAAAGCACCTGCTTGGCGTCGGAGATCTTGAAGGATTGCTTGATGGAGGTGATGGGCAGGGTAAACACGGTGGAGCCGACGGAAATATTCATGCCGTCCACAATCGCCAGGGTCAGGGGAATTTTGATGGTAAAGGTGGTGCCCTCATTGCGCGCGCTGTGGATGGAGATGGAGCCGCCTACCTTTTCCACATTTTTCCTCACCACGTCCATGCCCACGCCCCGGCCGGAATACTCCGTTACCTCTGTATTGGTGGAGAAGCCGGGCATCATGATCAGCTGATAGATCTCTTTTTCGGTATACTCGCTTTCCGGCTTGATCAAAAGGCCGTTGTTCCGGGCCTTATTCAGCAGCACCTCCGGATCCAGGCCCCGGCCGTCGTCGGCCACGTCAATCAGGATCTCCCCGCCGGCGTTGCGGGCGTTGAGGGTGACGGTGCCAATCTCCGGCTTGCCCAGGGCGCGGCGTTCCTCCGGCGACTCGATGGCGTGGTCGATAGCGTTGCGGATCATGTGCATAAAGGGATCGGCGATGCTGTCATTGATGGTCTTATCCACCTCCGTCTCGCCGCCGTAAGTGACCAGCTCCACTTTTTTATCCAGCTTTTTGCACATGTCCCGGACGATCCGGTTCATTTTTTGGAAGGTGGCGGTCAGGGGCACCATGCGGATGGACATGACCACATCCTGCAGCTCGTCGGTGAGCTTGCGCATCTCCCGGGTGGATTTGTGAAAATTGTCCAGCTTGAGGCCCTTCAGATCCGGGTTGCTAGCGACAATGGATTCCGCCGTCACCAGCTCGCCCACCAGATCCATCAGCTGATCCAACTTGACCTGATTGACGCTGATCAAGCTTTGGATAGAGCCGGACTTGCCGCCGGGACTCGGCGTCTGGCCGCCGGAGCCGCCGCTTGGGGCGGTCCCGGTCTTGGCCTCGCCCGGGCCGGCGGCGGCGGGGCCGGCGCTTTCCTTCGCCGGGGGCGCCGCCTCATCCCGGATAACCTCGTAGCTCTTGACATTGAGAGAGCTTTCGATGATCTTGATCACGTCGTCGAAGGTCTCGGTGGGCTTAAAGAGGATGAGGAAGCCATCCCGAATGATGTCGGCGCAAAGGCTGGAGTCCGCCTCCGGATTGGCCGGCACGGACTCGATGGCGTCGCAGCAATGGGAGATTTGATTGAGCAGCATAAACGCCCGCATATTCTCCATTTGGCAGTCGTCCTCAAAATACACCCTGACCTTGTGGAAATCCTCGGCGCCCTCGACAGTTTTTTCCGCCGCCGCGGCCGCCCCGGCGGTCGCCGGGATCGGGCTTTCGGCGGGAGCCTCCTCGCCCTTCATGATGGCGGCCTGTTGGTGCAGCAGCGCCACCAGCGCCCCAGGATCGCTTTCCTCAAAATCGCCGTTTTGGATCTTCTCGATCTCCCGCTTGAGGAAATCGGATGTCTGAAAAACCAGGTCAAAGAGGGCGTTAAACACAATCCCCAGCTTTTCCGGAGTCTCCCTGATGATGAAGAAGATATCCTCAACAGAATGGGCCAGCCCGGAAATACCGTTAAATCCCATCATTGCCGCGGAGCCTTTGACCGTATGCATGATACGGAAAATGCTGTCAATATTCTCATGACTGATATTCTGGGCCCGCTCGGATTCCAACATAATCTCATCCAACTGCTCCAACATGGTATTGGATTCATATACAAAGGTTTCCAGCAAGGCTTCCATGCCGGGATCAATCGTGGTCATTCTCTCACCTTCTACTCTCTGGCGTAATTTTAATTATATATTTCAATTATAACGGTTTTCTCTTAAAATGTTAATACTTGATTATGGTATACTATCAAAAAACAGTGAAAAGCGGAGGCAAATATTTTTATGAACCCTGATTCGCGAAAGAATTCGCAAAATAATTGGCAAAAGAATACAGCGCTATTTTTAATTGGGCAAGCTTTATCTATGTTTGGCACCATGGTGACGCAATACGCCATTATGTGGCATATCACCCTTAAAACCCAATCCGGCGCCATGATGACCCTCTTTACGCTTTTTGGGTTCCTCCCCATGTTTTTTATCTCACCCTTTGGCGGTGTTTGGGCAGACAGGTTCAACCGGAAATATATTATCAATATCGCCGACGGTTCCATCGCCCTCGCCAGCCTTATCGTCGCGCTCCTGATCATGTCGGGGATTGACAGCGTCGGGATTCTCCTGGCCTGCGCCGCTGTCCGCTCCTTTGGTCAAGGCGTGCAAATGCCGGCGGTGGGCGCTTTGATCCCGCAAATTGTCCCCCGGGAGCATTTGACCAGAATCAATGGCATACAAAGCAGCGTCCAATCATTTATCAACCTGGCGGCGCCCATGTTAAGCGGGGCCATGATGTCCTGGCTCAGCTTGGAGAAATTATTCTTTCTCGACGTGATTACCGCCGCCGTCGGTATCGGCATTGTCGTCTTCCTGGTTCAAATACCCCGGGCGGAGGAACCCGCCCCGGCCACAGGGGAGCGGAAAAATATAGCCTATTGGCAGGATCTCCGGGAGGGGATACGCTATATAAAAACACAGGGCTACGTTTTGCGCATGATCGCGCTTACGGCGGTATTTCTCTTTTTCGCCGCCCCCGCCGCGCTTCTGACGCCCTTGCAGGTAGCCAGGAATTTCGGCAGTGAGGTTTGGCGCCTGTCCGCGATGGAAATAACCTTTTCCGCCGGCATGATGCTGGGTGGTATCCTGATCGGGATCTGGGGCGGCTTCAAAAACCGCGTCCATACCATGACGCTTTCCTGCGGATTATTCGGCCTACTGACCATCGGGCTGGGGAACGCGCCTTATTTTTGGCTGTACCTGGCTATCATGGCGGTAATGGGCCTGGCGATGCCCCTCTGGAACGCGCCGTTTATGGTTTTGTTGCAAACCACTGTGGAAGCGGCTTTCATGGGGCGGGTCCTCTCGGTTTTCAGCATGGTATCCAGCACGATGATGCCTTTGGGCATGCTGGTTTTTGGCCCGATCGCCGATAAGGTCTCAATCAACCTGCTGCTCATTGGGACGGGGATCGTGCTGACGCTGCTGGTGATACCGTTAATCGGCGATAAAACCCTGCGGGCGGCGGGGCGCCCCGACTAGCAGTAAATTAGAAATTGGTGTAAATTGGTGCAATTGGTGTAAATAGAGGCGGTAAATTGATGTGTAAATTGGCGGGCCAGGATAATTGTGATATAATTATCCCAGCGTCTCGGCGGCTGTCCATGCTGGCGGAGCTGATCCCGCCGGCGGAGACGCTGGCGGATATCGGCGCGGATCACGCCTGGCTGTTGATCGGCCTGGCGGCGGCCGGCAAAATCAAAAACGGTATCGGCGTGGAAGTGACGGCGGGGCCTTATCGCCAGGCAGCAGCCAATGTAGCCGCCGCCGGCCTGACGGGCAGGATTGCCTTGCGGCAGGGCGACGGCCTGGCGCCGCTCAAACCCGGCGAGGCCACCGGCGCCGCCCTGGCGGGCATGGGGGGCAATACCATTGTCGGTATTTTGGCCCGGGGCCAGGATATCATGGCGTCAATGGCCTTTCTCGCTTTGCAGCCGATGGGGCAGGCGGCGGCTCTGCGGCGATATTTGCGGCAGGCGGGCTGGCGAATTTGCCGGGAGGCGATCACCGCCGAGAGGGGCGTCCGGTATCAGGCGATCCTGGCCCAACCGGGCGAGATGGCGCCTTTAAGCGACCCTGAGGCGGAATTTGGGCCTTTGCTCCTGCGAGAAAAATCGCCGCTGCTGCTCCGGGAGATCGACGAGCGGATCGCCGGCCACCGCAGGGCGCTGGCGGGGCTGGAGCGCTCATCCTCCGAGGCGAGCCGGCAAAAAGCGGCGAGAATCCGGGCGAGAATAAAAGAATGGGAGGCGCTGCTGCTATGTCTTATACCTGCGGGGAAATCATTCGACACATAGACGGGTTCGCGCCGCCGCGGCTGGCGCTGGAAGGGGATCCCATCGGCCTGCACCTGGGCGAGACCGGGCAGCCGGCGCGCCGGTTATTTCTGGCGCTGGAGCTTACGGCGGCGGTGCTGGAGGAAATTCTGGACTTTCAGGCGGATATGGTCTTTGTGCATCATACCCCCTTTTTCCGCCCGCAAAAGCAGCTGCGGGACGACTGGGACCATGATCGGCTGATTCTGGCCCTGATCCGGCGACAGACGGCTTTATATACCGCGCATACCAATCTGGATTGCGTCCGGGGCGGGGTAAACGACGTGTTGGCGGCGCTCATCGGGATTGAGAATAGCGAGATTCTGGAGCCGGTCAATCAAAATATCCGGGAGGCCGGCCTGGGGCGGATCGGCGCTTTGCGGGCGCCGCTGACCCTGGCGGCTTTCGCGGGGGAGGTAGGCGCCAAGCTGGGGCACCCCTGCCCCCGTTATTGCGGCGACGGGGAGAAAATAGTTCGTCAGGCGGCCTGTTGCGGCGGCTCCGGCGCCTTTTTGATCGGGGAGGCCAAGGCCCGGGGCGCCGACGTCTATGTGACCGCCGACGTGCGCCATCATGAGGCGACCCAAGCCCTGGAACTGGGCCTGGGCGTGATCGACGCCGGGCATTTCGCCACGGAGAACCCGGTCATACCCGTCTTGGCCCGTTATCTGGCGGAGCATCTGCCTGAATTGGAGATCAAGGTATCGGCCATCAATGCCGAGCCCTTTATTTATCAAAAAAGAGGAGGGGAAAAATAAATGGGCGTTGCGGCGACATTGCTGGCTCTAGGCGCCATCAGCGAGGAAAAAAACAGAATTGATCCGAAAAAGCAGCTGGCCCCCATTTATCAGGAGATCAAAACCTTGCGCGGCCTGATTCTGGCCGGCGAGAAGCAAGTGTCGGATTTGCGGCTGCGACAGGAGGAAAGGCAGCGGGAATTGGCGGCGATACTGGAGAAAGCGCCGGCGCTGAAGGAAAATATTATCCGGGCGAAAGAAAAAATGGCCCGGCAGCGAGGCATGAGCCTGAAGGACATGCTGGAGATTCAGCAGGAGGTAGCCAGGGCGGAGGAAAAACAGCTGCGGGACGAGGCCAGGATGGCCGATATCCGGCGGGCAAATGAGGCGTACCCGGCGGAGCGGGAACAGCTGCTGGCCAGAATCAAAGAGCTGAAAGAAAATTACAACGGGTTGGCCGGCCAATACAATCAGGAAAAGGCCCAGGCCGATCTGCGGGTGGCGGCGCTGATATCACGGGAGGAAGGGATGCTGGAGGAATTGACGCCGGCGGTGGCGACGATGTACCGGGAAGCTTTGGGGCATTGCCCGGAAAATCCGGTGGCGATTTTGGAAAAGGGCATTTGCGGCGGCTGCCGGATCGGGCTGTCCAAGCAATTGATCAAGCATGTTTGCCAGGACGGGCAGCCCGCCCGCTGCGAGAATTGCCTGCGCCTGCTGCTGCCGGCCGACGCCGCCAACCGCTGAGTGGCGGCGTAATTTATTCGGAGATCTACCTCTTGATGAGTTAAATAAAACAGTTATACGGCAATCCTCAAAATCTATCGGGTTGAGGGGATCGGATATGTCAAAAAACAATGGGCCTGACAAAGCGGCTTACGCGGCGTTCATCAGCTACCGCCACAAGGCGCTGGATACCCGTCTGGCAAAGGCCATTCACCGACAGCTGGAAACCTACCGCGTCCCATCGAATATCGCCAAACGCGCGGGGAAAAAGCGGCTGGGCAAGGTATTCCGCGACCAAGACGAGTTACCGCTGCTGGCGGATTTGGGCGAAGGCATCCGCCGCGCTTTGGAAGCCAGCGAATGGCTCATCGTCATATGCTCGCCGGATCTGCCGGAGTCCAAATGGTGCATGGCGGAAGTGGATTATTTTATCGAACTCGGCAAGCGCGACCGGATTTTGACCGTGTTGGTCGACGGCGAGCCGGAGGCAAGCTTCCCGCCGCGGCTGCGCTTCGAGGAATCCCGGGGTGAAATCGTGGAGCGGGAGCCTCTGGCGGCGGATGTCAGAGGGAACTCGGCGGCAACGTCTCTGCGGAAGCTGCGCCGGGAAAAACTGCGCCTGCTGGCGCCCATGCTAGGCGTGGGCTATGACGACCTGCGGCGCCGCCAGCGCCGCCGCTCCATGCAGATGGCGGCGGCTGCCGGCCTGTCTGTCGTTTTGGTTCTCAGCGCGTTTCTGGCCTATGCCCTGGCTCAGAATACGCGCCTGGAACGACAGCGAAACGCGGCGTTACAAAGTCAATCCCGTTTTCTATCTAATATTTCCCAGGAGATGAATCAGGCCGGCGACACCATGAGCGCCTTGATGCTGGCCTTGGAGGCCCTGCCGGAGAACCTTCAAAAACCGGACAGACCCCTGGTCGCCGAGGCGGAAGCGGCCCTGCGTCAAGCCATGCAGGGACCGGTTGGGGATGGTTTTGTCCTGGACAGCGGCAGCCGGATTGAGAATACCGCCTACATGGGAGCGATCCCCTCGGCGGACGGCAGAATCATACTGGACATAAACGCCGCTCCCTGTGAGGAATACAATGTCTTTACGGGGGAAAGGCTGCGGCGTTTCGATATAGAGGACGGTTTCTTTACGAGTCTTTTCGCCTACAGCCCGGACGGGGAATATCTGGCGCTGTACTCAACCAAGATCATCAGCAGCGATCCGTGGGTTGTCGCCGAAAGATTGGAGCTTTACGATGCGGGCAGAAAACTCGCGTCGGCGGAGCGCGAGGGAGAGTACCACACGGCGCGGATTCAGTTCGCGCCAGGCGGGGATGGTGAGATACGCCTGGCTGTCCGCCGTACCGACGAGCTGGAGGTGTACCGCCTCGACCGGCTAGCGGATCCTCTGTGTCCGGTAAGACGGGGGCTATCAGCTGTGGGACGGCCAGCCCGGGGGCGTCCTGTATGATTTGGATCTGCCGGCGGACGTCCGGGTCCGGGACGTTTATCATAAGGATTATGAATATATGCCGAAATTTAGCCCGGAATCGGGTAAAATCGCCTTGCTGGGCGCGGACGGTATTTGCCGGGTTTATCGCGCGGCGGACGGCGCGCCGCTCTGTCTCATCAGCGCCGCCACCCTTGCTGATGACCTCAGAGCCCCGGATCTGGAATCCTTCTCATGGAGCGCGAACGGCAGGTACTTGGCCTGTGTGAGCGAGTTCGAGGAAGTCTTTGTGTTCGACGTCGAAAACGGCGGCCTGGTACAGACGCCGGATATCGAGGGCAAAGCCGTGTTGGACGCGCTGTTTATCCCCGGAACCG
The DNA here is from genome assembly GCA_031265035.1 of Peptococcaceae bacterium. GTDB lineage: Bacteria > Bacillota > Peptococcia > DRI-13 > UBA5745 > JAISDE01. Next base: position 10,253 of record JAISDE010000041.1, read on the forward strand.
ACACGATCGCCGTTTTGGGATCCGACAGGTCCTCTGTGGGGCAGGCGGGTACTCTGCTCAGCGGCGACGCGGAAAATCTCGCGGCGGGAGATATCTTTCAGGCGATTCCGCGGCTCGCCGGCATGCTCCTCAACGCGGGGGATTGGGAGGACAAGCATTTGCTATTCCGGATTTGGCGGGCGTCCGGCGCTCAGGAGTATATACCGGCGGCGGCGATTTTGGGCGGCGGGAGCAGCGGAGACGCCGGGGACACCGGCATCCTCATGGCTGATCGGGTGGACTGGACCGCGGACGGAACATTCATCCGCGTGTACATCGGAGCGCCGTTGACGGCGGCGCTACTGACCGAGAAGCAAAATCCCCG
>JAISDE010000157.1 GCA_031265035.1 Peptococcaceae bacterium
TTCGCAGGTGGATAGGCGTTTTGTCAAGAATTTGGACGATTATCTGAATCAGACGCTGGATTTCAAAATTTTAGAATTCAGCCGGGGCGGACGCCAGCCCAGGGTAGTTCTTTCCCGTAAGGTGTTGCTGGAGATTGAGAGCCGCAAGGCCAGGCGCGCTTTTTGGGAGACGGCGGAGGAAGGCCAGGTTCGCAGGGGGATCGTCAGGCGTCTGACAAATTTTGGCGCTTTTGTGGATGTCGGCGGTTGCGACGGCTTGCTGCATGTCTCGGAGATGGCTTGGGGCAAGGTGGGCAAGCCATCCGATATAATGTCCGTTGATGATGAGTTGGATGTCTGCCTGGTTAAATTGGATCGGGCAAAGGATAAGGTTTCCCTGAGCCTGAGAAAACTGCTGCCTAATCCCTGGGACACGGCGGCGGAGAAGTATCGGGTCGACGAGATTTATACCGGCAGGGTGATGCGTAACGTTACCTTTGGGGCGTTTATCCAATTGGAGCCGGGCCTGGATGGGCTGGCCCATATTTCCCAGCTGGCTAATTTCCGGCTCAATAAGGTGGAAGATGTGCTGTTGGAAGGCATGGAAGTGCAAGTCAAGGTAGTGGATATTGATATGGTTCATCGGCGGATTAGCCTGAGCGTAAAAGATGTGATGGATCTGCCGTTGCTGGCGCGGGAGGAAGCGCCGGCCAAAGAGACGCCGGCCAAAGAGGCGCCGGCCAAAAACGAGAAGGCGGACGAGGCGGCGGAACGGCCTAGGAAGCGTAGGGCGAAAGCCAGAGCGGGCGCTGAGGCTGGGGCCGGTGCTGAGGCGGAGGCGGAAGCCGGGGCCGAGGCGAGCGCTGACGCTGGGGTCGAAGCTGGAGCTGAGGCGGAGGCGGTGACTGACGCCGGCGCCGAGGCGGGCGCGGGGGCGAAGGCCAGTGCCGGGGCGAGCGCTGACGCTGGGGCCGACGCTGGAGCTGAGGCGGAGGCGGCGACTGACGCCGGCGTCGAGGCGGGCGCGGGGGCCGGCGCTGACAGCGAGGCTGAGGCTGAGGCCGGCGGGGACGCCGGGACGGCGGCCAACGCTGCCGAGGCCGAGACTGAGGCCAAAGCCTAAGCCTACGAGGCTGAGGGCGAGGACATAGATGATGACGACAGAGACGACAATCCTGCCGGCTGTTTTTGAGGGCGGGGGAAAAATTGGCTGCGATATCGTGATCTTCGACTTGGACGGCACGCTGGTGGATTCCGGGCCGGGGATCAAGGGCAGCGTCCGGCGGGCTGTGGCGGAACTGAGCCTGCCGACCCTCTCGGAAAAGGAGCTGGACGCTTTTATTGGGCCGCCGATGGGGCAGTCCTTTCGCCAAAGACTGGGGCTGACCCCCAGTTTGGCGGCGAAGGCCCTGCGCCTTTACCGAGCCAATTATTGTCGGCGGGGCATTTATGACGCGATAGTTTATGACGGTATCCCCGAATTGCTGGCGGATTTGCGGGCCAAGGGCTATCGGCTGGCTCTGGGCACCTCCAAGCCTTGGGTTTTGGCCCATCGGGTGCTGCGCCATTTCGGCCTGCGGGCCTATTTTGACAGCGTGTTCGGCTCTTACCAAAATGGCCGGCTGGATAATAAGGCGGCGGTGCTGGGGGAACTGCTGGCGCATTACGCCGGCGCGAGGCCGCTTGGCCCGGGCCGTCTGGCTTTCGCCGCCCAGCCCCCCGGGAAACCGGGCGAGGCGAGGGCGTTGATGATTGGGGATCGGCTTTATGATGTGGAGGGCGCCAAAGAACGGGGCCTGCCCACCGCCGGCGTCGCTTACGGCTACGGCGGGCGAGCGGAGCTGCTGGGGGCGGGCGCTATTTTAGTGGTCGATCATCCCTCGGAGCTGTCGGTCCTGTTGCCGGCGAAAATGTAGCGATGGCCTATTTGTTGGAAACTGAGCCTTTAACCAAATATTTTGGCGCTACCGCTGTTTTCGGCCCAATCAGGCTGGCCCTGGCTCCCGGCGAGAAGGCCGGGCTGGTAGGGGCCAACGGCGCCGGCAAGACTACGCTGCTGAACTGCCTGGCCGGGCGGGAGCCTTTGGACGAGGGGCAGATCCGGCTGACGCCGGGTACCGCTATCGGTTATCTGGAGCAGGCCCTGGTTTTGCCGCCGGCGACTACCTTGCTGGCGGCGGTGCTGGCGGTGTTCGCCGATATTTTCGCCGCGCGGGAACGGCTGACGGAATTGGAAAAGGCCATGAGCGCCGCCGCTGAGGCTGATTTAGCCGGCATTATGCGGGAATACGGCGATCGGCAGGAGGAATATCAGCGCTCAGGCGGCTTTGACTGCGAGACCAAGGCGCGGCGGGTTTTGACCGGCCTGGGGTTTGCCGAGAGTCAATTTCAGCGGCCTTTCGCCAGCTTTAGCGGCGGGGAGAAGACGCGGATTGGCCTGGCTCGGATTTTGGCCCGGGAATATGACCTGTTATTTTTAGATGAGCCGACCAATCATCTAGATCTGGCGTCCGTCGCCTGGCTGGAGACTTACCTGGCCGCCTATCGGGGCGCTTTGCTGATCATTTCCCATGATCGCTTTTTTCTGGATCGGGTGGCGGGGACGATTTTTGACCTGGAAGACGGTCGCCTCACCCGTTATCCCGGCAATTATACCCGTTACGCGGAATTAAAGGCGGCGGAAAGAAAAAGCCAATGGCGGGCCTACGAGAAGCAGCAAAAAGAGATTCAGGACACGGAAGCTTATATCCGGCGTTTTAAGGCGGGGATCAAGTCAAAACAGGCCAGGGGCCGGCAAACCCGCCTGGATCGCCTGGAGCGGCTGGAGAAACCGACCCAGCTACAGTCCATGCGGATGGGGGCGGCGGCGGCCGGCGACGGCAGCGGGGAGAAGGTTTTGGTGTTGGAGCGGTTGGCGTTTGACTATCCGGGCAAGCCGCTTTTCGCCGGCCTGAGCGCCGAGATTCGCCGGGGCGAGCGGGTGGCTCTGCTGGGGCCTAACGGCAGCGGCAAGTCGACGATCCTCAAGCTGATCATGGGCCGCCTCAAACCCCGCCTGGGCGGCGTTTACCTGGGCGCCAGGGTCAAACCGGCCTATTTTGACCAGGAGCATCAAAATCTCAATCAGGAGCGGACAGTGCTGGAGGAAATCCTGAGCGATTACCAGCTGACGCTGGAGGAAGCCAAATCTCATCTGGCCCGTTTCCTTTTTGGGCCGGAGGCGTGGGAGCAAAAAATTTCCCGCCTCAGCGGCGGGGAGCAGGGTCGCTTGTCGCTGCTGAAGCTGACTTTGGAAAAAGGCAATTTTCTCTTGCTGGACGAGCCGACCAATCATCTGGATATTTACTCCCGGGAGGTAATGGAGGACTATTTGCTGGCCTACCCCGGCACGATTTTGATGGTTTCCCACGACCGTTATTTTCTGGATCGCCTGGCGGGCCGGATCCTGGCTTTGACCCCGACCGGGGTGGTGTCTTACCTCGGCGGCTATTCCCATTATCAGGCCCGCAAGGAGCAGGAGGGGGGGCAGACACCGGCCGCCGGTGGCGGCAGCGGCGAAAAAGGCGGTGACGGCGGCCGGGCCGGCGCGGCGCCGGCGTTGGTGGGGAGCGGCAACGCCGGCGGGGCCGGCGGCAGCGGCAGGGGCGATGGTGGCGGTAACGGCGGTGAGCGGGGCGGGGCCGGCAATGACAGCGGCGGGAAAAACGGCGGCCGGCCGGCCTTGGATCGTTACGCGAAAGCCCGGCTGCGACAAAAAATCCAAACACTGGAAAAAGAGATCAGCGAGCTGGAAAACCAGGAAAAGGCAATTGTCGCCGCGTTGAGCGATCCGGAAATTTATCAGCCCAAATTGTACCGGCGACCGGACGGAGCCGGCGGGATCGCCCCAGGAACGGCCGCGGACGCCGCCGGCGCGGGAGCGGTCGCTAGCGCGGCAACAAACGCCGGCGCGGGAGCGGTCGCGGACGCCAGCGCGGCAGTGGGCGCGGCCGCGAACGCCGGCGCGACGCCGCAAGATCTGCGCCGCCGGCTCCAGGACATCCAGCTGCGACTGCCGGCGGCGTATCGGGAATGGGAGGAGGCCGGCGGTCAATTGGAGGGTGGCGAGGATTCCGGCTGACAACGCCGGCGAACAGGCGTCTCGGGCAACCGGGACGCCATCTTCCACTTCAAACCATTTTAGTTTACAAAATATATATTATCGGAAGTAGAGGGGGTAAAAAAATGTCGCCGACGGATAATACGGATAATAATGTTGACGCTCCCGTTGAAACCGCTGATGCCCGGCCGCGGCTGACTGACCGACAACAGCTAATTCTGACGTATATCGCTGAGCAGATCACGCGTCAGGGCTACGCCCCCTCTGTGCGGGAAATTGGCGCGGCGGCGTCTATACCATCCATCTCTACCGTACACGGCGAGCTGCGGCGTCTGGAGAATTATGGCTATCTGCGCCGGGATCCGGCCAAGCCCAGGGCTATGGTGATCCTGCGAAATGAAAAAGCCGCTAAAACGCCCTTAGAAGCGGTCGCGGCGGCTTCAGGTGATATTCCCCTTGCGGCGCCTCCGGGACGGCCTACGGAGGCGCCTGACGGCCCGTTTTTCTCATCCCCGGCGACAGCGCTGCCTTTCGTTCCTTTTGCCGACCTGCCAGCTTGGATCGAGGCTCATCCGCTCACCGCCGCCGGCGAGCCGGCGACAGATCAAGCGACGGATCAGCGGATGTCAACGATAAATGATCCGCCGCCTCATGACATAGGCGCGCCAGGCGATATCAGGGCGTCAGGCGATATCGGCGCGCCGGCCAAACGCGGCCTGGCCGATGGCTGGCTGGCCCCGGCGGCCGCGTTTGGGCCAGGCAGTTATTTTATGACAGCCATGCCGGACGACAGCTTGATCAATCGGCAGATCCAGGCCGGCGACTTGCTGATTCTGCGACGGCAGGACACGGCCGCGAACGGCGATTTGATCCTTGGCCGGCTGTCCGATCAAGTCCTGGCCCGGGTCTATTTTAAGGGTCTCCGACAGATTCGCTTGCAGGCGGAAAACGACGGGATCCAGCCACTGACGGCCGCCCTGGATGCCTTGAGGATTTGGGGCCGGCTGCTGGGCTTTATCCGGCGGTTTTAGGCCGCCTGAAAAAATTATCAGAATTATTCAAAATATGCTAAACTACAGTTTTATCTCGCGAGTCCTTAGTCTTGAACTGTGAGATCAATTCCCGCATCATCGCGGCCTGACCGCTCATTTCCTCCGCCGCGGCGGCGCTTTCCTCGGCGGTCGCGCTGTTTTGCTGCACGACCTGCGCTATTTGGTCGATGCCAATATTGACTCGCTTCATCGCCTCACTCTGCTGAACGGAAACGGTTTGCACATCAGCGATTTGGGCCGCGTTTCTCCGCGCGATTTCCGCTACTGCCTGTAAGCTCTCGTTTACGGCCTCCACAATCTTGTTGCCCGCCGCCACGCTCTGGGAACTGCTCTCGATCAGCGAGGCCGTTTCCTTGGCGGCCATCGCCGACTTTGAGGCCAAATTGCGCACCTCCTCCGCCACCACCGCGAAGCCTTTACCGTACTGACCGGCCCGGGCGGCCTCCACGGCCGCGTTCAACGCCAGGATATTCGTTTGGAAGGCGATGTCGTCGATCACTTTGGTTGTCTTGGAAATATCCTGTGATTTTTCGTCGATCACCCGCATCGCCGTCAGCATTTGGCTCATCTGCTCCATACCGGCTTCCATGAACAGCCCGGCCTGCCGCACGTCGTCCAGGGCCACCGTGGCGTTTTTAGTGTTCTCTTGCGCCATGCCGCTGATTTCCGAGATAGAGCCTGATAGCTCATCAATGGACGCGGCCTGCCGCGTCGTGCCCGCGGCGAGGGTTTGCGCCACGTCGGCGACTTGACTCGCGCCTGTGGACACTTGGGAGGAAGCCGAGGCGATCTCGGTCATGGCGCTGTTCAAAACACTGTTTATCGTGTTTATCGAGTGTTTGATCGACTCGAACTGCCCGACATATTCCCTCTCGATCCCAAACCGCAGGTTGCCGTCGGCGAGGTGAGACAGCATGACGTTGATCTCGTCAATATACGATCGGAACGTGTCAGCCATTCTCTCAAAATTTTCGCCGAGGACGCCTACCTCATCCCCTGTCCTCTTTTCCAGCTTGAATCGGAAGTCGCCCCCGGTGATCATCCGCGACCCGTCGATTAGCGTCCCCACCGGCTTGAGAACGTAAGCGACTGAAATATACACCAGCGCGGTGACAAGCAGCGCGGAGACAGCGCCAATCACGCCCACATTAACGGCGGGAGCGAGGTATTTGTAATACTCGGAGCTGGGGAGCAGGATCAGGATCGTCATGTCGCCCACATTGGCGTAGCCGGCGTACTCGCTTTCGCCGTTGATGTTCAGCCATGCCTTGCCCCGGCCTAAGGCCACCCGCTCGTACCACGCCTCAGAGCTCGCGTCCTGCCCGATTTTCGCCGCGTTCTGACTGTAAACGACGACGCCGCCCCGCAAAAGCGCGGCGCCGCCTGTCGCGCCGACGTGGGTGTCCTCCACGCTGTGCCTGATGTCAAGGATGTCCTGCAGAACCCTCACGGCTTCCTCGTCAAACCCCACCTGCACAAAACCGCCCGCGTCCGCGCGGGCCGCGCCAAGGTATTGATACGTCTTCCCCGAGACCGCGCTCACCCGCGGCTCCTCAATGATCTCAACCGCCGGATCGGCGATGATAGCCATATACGCCCGCGTAGAGTCGTCGACGCTATAATTGAAGCCGTAATTCTCCGGCAGGTTGCTGCCGACTATGATCCCGCGGCTGTCGGCGATATTGATCTCCGCCACGCCGAACTGGCTCGCTAAGCCGCGAAAATACGCCGCGCTGCCCAGATCCAGGGAGCCGTTCTCAGCCTCCAGCCGGACGCGCTCCGCCAAGGCATGCGCTAAGGTAATGTTTTTAAGGCTGATTTCCTCGGACACAACCCGATTCGTCTCTTGGGCCTCGCCCACATCAGTGAGAAGTGTATTCAGGGATGAGTCAATAATGGTATCAACGATCCCGTCGACTGAGTCTTTGATCCGCGTGTAACTTAGAAAAGTGGTGAGCAAGGTGGACAATAACATGAGCGCCAACACAGGCAAGGCGATCTTCCATTTCAGTTTCATAACGATATATCCCTTTCGTGTCCCTTTCGTATCTCTTTCGTCTCCTTTTGTATACTTTATTATACGTCACTCATATGGTGAAAACAAGCCGGCCGCCGTTGGTATGTTTTTCTTGCCCCGCTTGTATTTCTTGCATCACTGAAATACCACGCCGTTTCTCTCCGAGCGAACCAGCAAAATAAACGCCAGTAGCATCGCCAGCGTCTCGGCGATCCCGGCGGTAAACCAGAGCAAGCCGTCGCCAAAAATCGCCGGCAGGGCGAAAATAATCGAGGAGTTAAAAATCAGGCTCCGGCAGGTGTTGAGAAGGATTGACTCCTTTGTGCGCTTGGTCGAGTAAAGATAGGCCGAGATATGCGTATTCAGCGCGATGGGGATAAAGCTCCAGGCATATCGGGGCAGGGCCTCAAGCGTGACGGCGTAGACCGCCGGCGCCGCGTTGAACAAGGCGCAGATGGGGCCGCCCAGCAGAAATATCAGGCCAAACACGGCGACGCTGCCCGTCAGGTTGATCCAGGCGCCGGCCCGAAAATAGAAACTCAGGGATTTGCCGTCCCGGCGGCCGTAGCTTTGGCCAAACAAAGGCTGAAGCCCCTCCGAGCTGCCCACAAAGATAGCGACGGAAAAAGACGCCACATAGCTGGTGATGGAGTAAGCGTTGACCGCCACATCACCCAGGCGGGAGATCAGGGCGTAGTTCATGCAAACTGTGGTGACAGGCATAGCGAATTGCCCGATCATCTCGGGCAGGCCCCGCCCGACGATCTTGAGAAACAGCGGGGCCTGAAACCGAAAACCGCCCAAGCGCAGGCTGCCCCGCCGCTGGAGGAAGTGGAGCGCGACCACGGCCAGCCCCAGGCTCTGGGAAACCCCGGTCGCGATGGCCGCGCCCCGGACACCCATGCCCAAGGGGAAGATCAGCAGCCAATCCCCGAAAATATTCAGGATCGTGCTGATGATTACCGAGGCGCTGACCAAAACCGGCGAGCCGTCGTTGCGGCAAAAGCCTTGCAGCGCCAGCGTCAGCCCCATGGGGATCAAAAAGATAGCGTACCAAAATAAATAATCCACCACCAGGGCGTGAAATGTGTCGTTCGCGCCCAAAAGCCCGGCCAAGGTATTCGTCCCAAAAACGCCGGCGCCCGAGAGCAGGGTGGAAATAAGCAGGACGCCGATCAAAGCGTGGGCGAAAGCCTGGCTGGCGCCGTCTTTGTCGCCCCGCCCAAGGCGAATAGCGGCGACGGTGACGCCGCCGATGGTGGCCAGCATAAAAAGCGCGTTGGCGATCATCACGAAGGGCAGCGCCAGATTGACCGCGCCCAGGGCGTCGGTGCCAACCCCCCGCCCAACAAAAATACCGTCAACGACGGTAAAAAGAAAAAAAGCGCAATTACTCAGCACTGTCGGCACAATATACCGCGTTAATTCCTTAGTTCTCCCCGAGATCATGGTAGTCACCGGAAACCCTCTTTTCCTCCCCCTCCCTCTCAGGCATCGTAACGATGCCTAAGGACGATGCCTTGGGCGCCGTCTAAGGTATCGTTTTACGATGCCTAACCTCGCGACGCCTTATGACCGCTTGAGGGCGCCCCTCCCGCGCCGCCGGCGGTCCGGCTATGTACTTCTACGGCATTTTGTTCCGCTCCGGGGAGCGGATGACATAAGGCAGGCGTAAAATATCGATCAGCAAAAACAAATCCTCGCTAATAGCGTAAACATAGGTAAACACCCTTTGCTTGGTGGCCACATCCCGGTAAGCGGTGGACAAATAGCTTTTTTCCCCCGCCGCCAAGGCGGTCAGCGTCTCCTGATAATAGCCCCGCCAGGCCCAATTTTTCTCCCGGGGATTCTCATTCTGAGCGTTTTGGGGGTTGTGTACCACATTATAGGTAAGCTGATAACCATATTTATCGCAAAGATAAGCGTGTATGGCGCTGTCCGGCAACTCGCCGCAAAGCCGCTCAACGTAAACGCCGGTATCCGTCTCCCCCGGCTGAAAAGGGTGCGCGGTCAAAAAGTCGGTGATCTGGGTATCCAGCGCGCCCCGCAGATTGTTGGCCTGGCTGGCGTTGTTTTGCAACACCTCAAAAGAATGATCGGAGGATGAGACAAAAAGCGCCCGATTGACAGCCGCGTCCCGGATCGAGGGCTGCGGCGGCGCCAGCAAAAAGCCCTGGTAATACCTGCCCCTTGAGGCCATGCAAATATTCAATTGCTGCTCAGTCTCCACGCCCTCATACAAAACCTCAATGCCCACGCACTCGGCGAAAGCGGTGAGGGAGCGCAGATATTCCCGATAATGATAAGAGTTCTCGCTTTTATGGATATAGTCCATATCGATTTTCATAATATCCGGCGAGAGCATCGCCAGCCGATCTATATTGCTGGCGTTTTTGCCGTAATCGTCGATGGCGATCCGGCAGCCGGCCTTTTTGTAAGCGTTCAGCGCCTCCATATGCTCATCGTTGTCGGCGTTAAACTCCTCCTCCGTAATCTCGATTACCAGCCGATCCGGGGCTATGCCCAATTCCTCGGCCCAGCGCAGGATGATCAGCACCTCCGACATATCCCCGGTATTGGTAAGCCATTCCAGCCGCATATTGATGAAAAGGTACTCGCCCTGGCCTTCCGCCGCGTATTTTTCCATGCCCTGCCTGCGCACCACCCGATCCACCTCCAGCGCCTCCTGGCTGGAGACCCGCTCATCGGTGAAAAAGCCGCCCAGAGACACTACCTCGCCGTCGTCGTTGATATACCGCCCCAAGATCTCGTAAGAGTATACCGTATTGGTGTCAGCGGAGAAAATAGGTTGAAAATAAGCGACTACCCGTTCCAAAGCTAAAGCCATTCGTCTTTCTCCTTCGCCCCGCTCCCGCTCTACAGCTTTAACTCCCGCAGGGTCGTTTTATTCCTCCCGGTCTGTTTGGACTCGTACAACGCCTCGTCGGCGGCCGCCAGGGCGGCTGTGCTGGTGATCCCAGCCTCGGGCCGCACCAGGCAAACGCCGATGCTGATCGTCACATGAGGCGAGACATCCGTCCTGCCGTGGGGAATCCGCAGCGCCTCTACCCCGATCCTGGCCCGATCCGCCAGAGTAAAGGCGTTTTCCTGACTCGCCTCGAAGACCATTAAAAATTCCTCGCCGCCAAACCGACTCACGATATCGGAGGCCCGGCGAAAGCTGGCTTGCAGGCTACCGGCCACCTGCCGCAGGCATTTATCCCCTTCCAAATGGCCGAACCGATCATTGTACGCCTTGAAAAAATCAATATCCGCTATGGCCACGGCCAGCAAGCTTTGCCGGCTCAGGGAAGACTGCCAGATCGCGTCGAAGGTGCGGGAAAAGGAATAACGGTTCGCCACGCCGGTCATTTGGTCGGTATTGGCCATGACCTCCAACTCCTGATTGGACTTGCGCAGATCGACGCTTTGCAAAAAGTTGGAGACATACATATCGTAAATAAATATGGAGACGCAGACGGTCAGCCCGGTAATGATCAGCAGGTTGGTCCAGTTGTCCGTGAGCAGGATCGCGTCCCAGGCCGACGAGACACCGCGGCTCATATAAAGCGCGGCGCCGGTGTAGACAAAGGCCAGGCCTATGCTCAACAAGCTTTGCAGCGGCCGGGTCACAGGCACCAGGCCGATAATTAAAATCGCGATGATATAGCTGTTGACCCCGCCGCCGGAGAGGATGTTCATCGCGCAAAAAGTCAGCTGAGCGGCCGTGTAGAGATATAATAAGCTCTCCACCAAAAAAATCTTGACCCGTCGCCGGGTGATTTTGTTTTTCTTTACCAGGCGAAACAAAAACCAATAGATCAGGCCAAGGGCCAAGGTGCCCAAGGACAACGCCACATAATACCCGATGTCAACCCCCCCGGCGGCGGCTAACTCCCCGTCGGGTGGGCCGCCGGACTGTTTCAGGATATTGATCAGGTTGAGAGCGATCTGTAAAAGCACGACATAAATCGAGAATATATACATGCGGCCGACGTTGGTCTCCAGCCGGCGTTCCTCAAATTGCGCCCCGTATTCTTTGGGCAGCCGCGAAAAAACTCCTAAAATCTTCTTCTG
>JAISDE010000054.1 GCA_031265035.1 Peptococcaceae bacterium
CCGCCACCAACCGGCCGGATTCCCTGGATAAAGCCCTGCTGCGCCCCGGCCGTTTTGACCGACGGGTACCTGTAGACCTGCCGGATTTGGCGGGGCGGGAGGCCATACTCAAGGTTCACGCCAAAAAGGTGCATCTGTCGTCCGAGGTGAATTTCAACCTCATCGCCAGGGCCACCGCCGGCGCCTCCGGCGCCGAGCTGGCCAATATGATCAACGAGGCGGCGCTGCGGGCCGTCCGGCTGAATCGCCGGCAGGTGGAGCAGCAGGATCTGGAAGAATCCGTAGAAACGGTTTTGGCCGGCTATCAGCGCAAAGGCGCCGTTATCTCCCCCCGGGAAAAACAGATTGTGGCCTACCATGAGATCGGCCACGCCCTGGTCGCCGCCAAGCAGACCAATTCCCCGCCGGTGACCAAGATCACCATTATCCCCCGCACCTCCGGCGCCCTGGGCTATACCATGCAGGTGGCGGAGGAAGAAACCCGGCTGCTTTCCAGGGAGGAAGCCTTCAACAAAATCACTACGCTGACCGGCGGCCGGGCGGCGGAGGAATTGATTTTTGGCTCAGTCACCAGCGGCGCCGCCAATGACATTGAGCAAGCCACCAAGCTGGCCCGAGCCATGGTCACCCGCTTTGGCATGAGCGAGGCTTTCGACATGATGGCTCTGGAGACCATCTCCAATCAATTCCTGGGCGGCGATACAGCGCTGGCCTGCTCGGAGACCACCGCGGCCAAGGTGGACAGCGAGGTGCTGTCCATCATCAGGAAGGCCCATGAGAAGGCCGCCCACATCCTGAAAGAGAACGCCCAAAAGCTGAATCAGCTGGCCCAGTACCTGCTCGACCGGGAAACCCTCACCGGCGAGGAATTTATGGATTTGCTTGGCGCCGGCGCCTGATAAAATTTTATTCTTGTCCCTTGATCCGGCCAGCCTGAATCCCTTCCAACATCTTAGCCAGCTGATCCGGGCAGGAGGTACCCTTTTGCCCGCACTGGACGCCCCGCAAAAGCGCGATGATCTCGTCCGCGGAGCGGCCCTGAACCAGCCGCCCCACGCCGATGCCATTACCGTTACAGCCCGCCTCAAAGGTCACGCCCCGGATTATCCCCTCACCGTCCACGTCGGCGATGATTTTTCGGCTGCACACCCCGGTCGGGATAAACTCATACCGCATAATAAACTCAACCCCCCCTTGTCACCATTCCTCCAACGCGATATAGATGTCAAAGGGATTCATCAGCCATTCACCAACCAGTCGTAAATCTCCGGGTACCGCTCCTTGTCTATAACGGCGCGCCCGCTCTCATCCGCGTCAAGCGTTATAGTCGGGATATTTTTTTTGAGCACAGCGCTGGCGAGTCGTTCCTCCAGCGTCGGGATCAATGTTGGCTGGAACGGCAGCCGGCGCTCGGCGATGATCTGCCTGTAAAACATATCTATCGCCGTCGTCTGGTCTAATCCCATGCGGCCCAAAAACCGTATGGCTAACTCTTTTACATCAGCGTCAATCTTGACGTTTACATTTGATTTAGTGTTGGCCATCCTTCATCACCTCATGTAGATTGTAGCAAAAAAATAACGCTATTGTCAACAATCCGACGTTAGTGCGCCCCAAGCGCGCTAAGTATTGTGATGTCAGGGCAATCGCGTAAAGCAAGCGGCAAGCGCTATTATAGTTCGTCCAAAAACTCTTTTAACAAAACCCTTTCTTTTCTTTCCTCGCAACTCTGGATATACATCGAGATTCTTTCCCGATGTTCTATAAATTCAAATCCATTTAGCGAGTCACGTAGTCTATCAAGAAAAGACGGTTCGCGGCGAATTTTAATGTGGCGTTCTCAGCGGGAACGCGCTATAATCAAGGCAGAATAACCACAGGAGATTCACATTATGAGTAAAGCGGCTGAAATGAATGGCGACACTCTGCTCTTTGCCGTGTTCTGCATTGAGGGGGTCGCTGAATACCTGAACATGGATGGCGCCGAGGTCTACAAACTGCTGACCGGCAAAGGCGACATCCTTGATACCTACATTCTTGAATATTACGATACTCTGCACACTCAGGGCAAAGAGTACATCGTCGATGAGTTGGTTGGCCTAATGAAAAAGGAGAGTTTGATTCAATGATTCTCTACCACGGCTCATATATTGAGGTGGCGAGGCCAGATTACTGGAAAGGCCGCATTAAGCTCGACTTCGGGCGCGGATTCTACACCACGCCGTACAAGGAGCAAGCCCTGAAATGGACAGAGCGGTTCCTGCGCCGTTACGGGAGCAGAGTTATCTCGATCTATGAGTTTGACGAGGTAAAAGCGCTAGAGAATCTGCGCGTCCTCAAATTTCCGAAATATGGCGAGGACTGGCTGGACTTCATTACGCTCTGTCGCCTTGGTATCGGCAAGAACGATAACTGTGATTTGATTATCGGCAGCGTCGCCAATGACAGGGTGTTCGACCAGTTGGAAGCGTATTTCAACGGCTACTCCGACAAACTTACCGCCATTAAGAACCTGCGTTACGAAGAACCAAACCTGCAATACTGTTTCGCTAATCAAAAGACGATGGACGAGTACCTTATATTCACGGGAAGCGAGGTGATCGCGTGACCGCCAACAGACATCTTTTACAGCACAAGTATGTCCGTGTGATACAGCAGTTCGCGGCGCAAGCGGGCGTATCCCCCCGCGAGGCGTTGGGGCGCTTCTATCTGTCTGCCACCCATGACGAGATGGAGCGCGGCATATCCGACATGCACTGTCGCAGCGACGGCTATCTCGCTGATGAGCTTCTGCTTGAGATGAGTCAGTCAGTCGTAAATCTCCAAGACGCGAATATTTGAAGCTGTCAAAATCAGAGCTTAGTTTTTTCACATCAGCTAAGAATATAGATTCCGGGACAAGCCCGGAATGACGGGTAGAAAAGGCTCAGAATAACAACGTAAGGCACCGGCGCCTGAAACAGTAACGGGCGAATTTTAGTGTGGCGCTCTCAGCGGGAACGCGCTATAATCAAGGCGGACGGTAAAGATAAGGGCAGTTCCTAAGGAGGTTTTCGTGATGAGACAGCAAGGAGGAAAGGTGACGGTCTTTGTCACCGCCGTCAGGGAGGCTTTGGACAAGACCAAGGCCGGGGCGCTCACGCTCGACGATTTTACGGAAATGAAGCTGGACACCAGAGACTGGCGGTTTGATAGGGAGGAAGCGAATGAGCGCCGCTAAAGCCTATGTTGAGGGAATTTCGCGCCGCTATTTCGTCGTCAGGCAAGGCGGAGGAAGGAGGCATACCCGGGGCGGTATGGCGACTGACGACAACGCGGCCTGGCGGCGAAATAGCAAGTGAAAAACATCAATTTATTGTTTCACGAGTCCTTAGCGCTAGCGACAAGTTTGAAACCGTATTTTTGTATTGTGGCTTCCGTATTCCTCTTGTAATACTCCGTCAGTTGCGCCGATGTCATATCCTTTGTTTTTTTGTAGATATTGAGCCGGATTTGATTAACTTCTTGCTCAACGCGGCTAATCGTCCTCATTTTCAATCACCTCCATAGGCGAATAAATCTCAATAGCGCGATATCCATTCATTGTATTGATACATCCCGTCATTTTTACCGTCTTGCGCTTGACTATATGCTGAAAGTTCATGCTGATTATCATATCCAAATCGTTCACGGCGGCGATGGCGATATGCAAACCGTCCGTCCTATATTTCAGCGGAATTACGCCTGCCGCGACGTATATATCTGTTAGCTTCACAGCTTCCTCATTTGGTTCAAGAATGGGAATATAATAATCCAAAATCAGGTTTAGCATTTTTTCGCTTTTGGTTTCCGGTGCCGCGGTAAGTTCGTCAATCACATAACGCGAAGTGAACGCCTCATATTTACCTGCGGCTATCTCTTTGAACAACGCGACGGTACTGTTATGGGCAAAGCCTCTGTCCTCGTCAAAATAGAAGTTGAACAGAGTCGTTTCCAAATATACTTTTTGCTTACGCATAGGCAGTCATCCTCTTTAATGATTTATATTGCCCCTGCAGAAACACAGCCGCTAACACATATATCACTACTGGATAGTATAACACAGGCGGAAAGGCGCGGCAATATACTGTCCGTTTCGTTAATATTGAATTTGCCCGAGGCGAAAACGGGTCCTCGCTCATCTAAAATAAGGGTAAAGTCGCGGCGAACACGCCACGGCGAATTTTAGTGTGGCGCTCTCAGCGGGAATGCGCTATAATTAAGGCGTAAATTTAAAGACACGGGTAGAGGTAAAGTCATGGAAAAAATAACGTATTGGATTGACCTTGCCAAAGAAGATATAGCAGACCAACCTGTTAGACGTTCTCAACCCTCTACAAATTGAGGCAAGGTATCCGGCGTACAAAAAAGCAATAGAAACTGTTATGACACCCGAAGAATGCGCCGCGCTCATAAAACAAGCGAGGGAGATGCTAATGTGGATAGAGCGACAGCTTTAAGCGATGCGGCGGCCTACGCCGCGGAAGTATGCAAAGTGCTAAACCCATGTAAAATAATTATGTATGGTTCTTATGCTAAGGGTACGCCCAGCGCCAACAGCGATATTGATATCGCCTTGATTTTTGATGGCTATAGAGGTAACTGGCTGAAAGATTCGGCGTTGCTGTGGAAGCTGACGCGAAAAATAAGCACAAGCATAGAGCCGATACTGCTTGACCGCGCGCAAGACCCAAGCGGCTTTGTACAGGAAATTTCCAACACAGGCGAGACACTTTACAGTGATAGGTGAAGTGTCTCAGGAGGTCAGTGACATGAGCGAAATCAGGGAAAAGGGCATAGGGAAAATCAGGGGAAAAATCGTCGCGGCGGGTCTCGCCCTGGCGCTCGTCATAGGCTTGCCGCCGGCCGCCGCCCTGGCCGCCGACAACCAAACGTTGGACAACGCGGTAAACAGCGCGGCCTCGTACATGCTGCGAACTGTAAAAGCCCCCGAGGTAGGCTCCGTGGGCGGCGAATGGGCGGTCATCGGCCTTGCCCGCGCCGGCGGCGGCGCCCCGCCGGCGTCCTATTACGCCAACTATTACAAAACCGTTGAGCAATACGTGAAGGACTGTGAAGGCCAGCTCCACGATAAGAAATATACCGAATACTCCCGGGTGATCCTGGGCCTGACGGCGGCCGGCTATGATCCCCGGGACGTGGCGGGCTACGATCTTACCGCCGCCCTGGGCGACTTTGAGCGGGTTATCTGGCAGGGCGTCAACGGCCCCATTTTCGCCCTGATTGCCCTCGACAGCCTGGATTACCCCATTCCGCTGAATCCCCAAGCCAAAACTCAGGCGACCAGGGATTTATACCTCCGGGAAATCCTCCGGCGCCAGACCGCCGACGGCGGCTGGAACCTGACCGCCGGCAGCTCCGGCCCGGTCGGGCCAAACGACCGCGGCGATCCGGATATTACGGGCATGGCCCTCCAAGCCCTGGCGAGATATCAAGCGCGAAAAGACGTGAAAACCGCTGTGGACAAGGCCCTGGCTTTCTTGTCCGGCCGGCAGGACGGGGACGGCGGCTACAGCAGCTGGGGCAACGCCAACTCGGAGAGCGTGGTACAGGTCCTGGTGGCCCTTTGTGAGCTGGGCATCTCCGACGGGGACAGCCGTTTCGTAAAAAACGGCCATACCTTGGTGGATAATATCTTGAGTTATCAAAACGCCGACGGGAGTTTTAACCATACGGCGGCGGGCGGCGGCAACAGCCAAATGTCCACCGAGCAGGCTTTTTACGGGCTGGTGGCGGCGCGGCGCGCCAGGGCGGGCCAAAACAGCCTCTACCGCATGGCGGACGCCATCCAGCGGGGCGACGCGCCCAGGCCGACCCAGACGGCGGGCGCCGGCCTGCCGGACAAGCACGGGGATGTGAGGTCGGCGCCTGTCACCAGCCCCGGCAAGACCTTCCCGGACGTGGCGAGCCACGGCAGCAGGGCGGCGATTGAGGCGCTGGCCGCCAGGGGCGTCATTGGCGGCGGCGGAAATGATCTGTTTGAGCCGGACAAGGCGGTGACTAGGGCGGAATTCGCGTCAATTGTCGTCCGGGGGCTGGGCCTGCCCGCCAAAACCACCGACCAATTTACCGATGTGCCGGCCGGCGCCTGGTTTTACAAGGCGGTGGGCACGGCCGACGCCTATGGCGTCGTGGCCGGGGTCGGCCCAGGTGTCTTCAATCCCAACGGCGCCATCACCAGGCAGGAGGCGGCCGTGATGGTCGCCCGCGCGGCGAGGCTGGCCGGCTTGGATACGGCCATGAATGATACGGCTATCCGTGATCGGCTGGCGCAATTCGGCGACTACCGCTCCGCGGCGGAGTGGACCCGGGGCGCCCTGGCATTTTGCTACGGGGCGGGGCTGCTGGACGAGGCTGAGCTGGACATTCGGCCGCGGCAGCCCATCAAGAAATGCGAGACGGCGGAAATGCTGTACAGGCTGCTGCTCAAGGCCGACTTGCTCCAGTAGAGTGGCAGTCCTCGCTATACTTCCTTGTCCTTTTATCGTTTCACGAGTAAAATAAGGGTAGAGTTGCGGCAATTAATAATTTACCTTAATAATTATCATTGGGTAACGCGATATTTTTTGTTGACTTCCTTGCCTGTTTGGTGTAACATGGCAACCAAGCACCCGAAATGAACAGTTTCAGTTGCGCCAATTAAATAAGCAAACAGAGGCTGAAGTGCCCTACCAGGTGATGCTGAGGGTACGGATGGCGTCGCCGGGCGGCAAGTGGCCCGGCGGCGAGCGGAACCCGAGCGCGAAAGCGGTGATCAAGCCGCGAGGGCGTGGCGGGAGAGGGCTATCGGTGTCAGCGATCATTTACCTTAGCTGAGATCGGTTACTGTAAGCGTTGGTATTTATACAGGCTGTCAGTTCTCAGGCGTTTCATTTAGAGGCGCCGAGGGCGATGAGTCGGTCACTGGCGGGCGCTGAGGGAGTGGTATCCCGAGGCGGCGCGGGGAAGGCTGAACTGACAGACGGGGGCTATTGTCCCAAACGCGAGCACAGGAGAACGGCTATCCCAAATCGACAGGGAGCGACCAGCCTCAATTCGACCAATCGTCGGGTTGAGGCTGTTTTGTTGTTCGCCGCGAGACGCTGTAAGCCTCTGTTCCCCCGGGATTGCCGGGAGCGGAGGTTTTTTGCTGTGAGGGATATTAATGTGTGGTGGTATTTACGCGGCGGTATCTACGCCGGGCGCCAAAACCCGGACGTTTACATAGATCGGCCGGACAGTAATCGGCCGGACAGTCAATCAATGAACGAGCGGAGAGGGGTGAGACAGCGGTCAAAAGCGGTGGCGGGGTAAACTTATCAAACCAAACTTATCAGACCAAGCTTACCAAACCGAAAAGGAGGGAAAAGCACAATGGGAAATCTCGGTCAAAAATCCTTATTTAATCAGAAATTCCTGTTCAGTAAAAAGTCTCTGTCGTTTGTTTTGGCGATCTTATTCGCCCTGAGCATACCCCTGGCGGCCTACGGGTCGTGGCCCAGCTTCCAGGACGACTACACCAACAACGGCGTTGTCGGCACACAGCCGCCGCTTTCTCAGCCTACGGCCCCGGCGACGCTGACGGAAGTGCCGCTGGCCAACAGCGGCGCCTGGATTGGTGTTGACGCGGCGTCTGTCATCAATAGCGGCGTCGCGTACACACTGCACAATTCAGGCAGCGGCGCGAATGTGGCGGCTACTCCCCTCACAGGCGCGGCGCCGACTTGGGACGCGGTCATTAACCCCAACGCCGGCAGCGGCGACTCGCAGCTCTCCACACCGTATTATGACACGGCCACCAATACCCTGTACGCGGCGACCACGG
>JAISDE010000121.1 GCA_031265035.1 Peptococcaceae bacterium
GTAAAATCGGGCGTATAGCGGTGTTGGGCGCCGGCAACGGCGGCTTCATGAGCGCGGCGGATATGGCCGGCCTGGGCTATGAGGTGGTTTTGTACAGCAGGAGCATGAGCAAGCTGGCAGGGGTACGGAAGGCCGGCGGGATCGAGGTTTGCGATATTGACTCCAAGCCCACCGGGGAGTTCGGCAAGGTAGCGCTGGCGACGGACTCCATGGCGGCGGCGGTAAAGGGCGCCGACGTGCTGTTGAATCCGGTGCCTTTTTTCGCCGTCAAGGACTACGCGGCGGCGGCGGCGCCCTATATTGAGGAAGGGCAGATCATCATCTGCCTGGGCAAGGGCGGCGCCTCCCTGGTGTGGAAAAAAGCCCTGGACGCGGCGGGCAATAAAAAACGGGTATATCTGGCCGACTGCAACACGCTGCCTTATGGCTCCTCCCGGCTCAACGACACCCAGGTGCGCCTGGAGTCCCGCACCATGAGCCTGATGTTCGCGGCCTTTCCCGCCAAGGATATGGATACGGTCTGGGAGACGCTGATGAGGCTGTATCCGCCGGAGCATCAGTATACCTTGCGCCGGGGCCAAAATGTCATCGACACCCTGCTGGTGGATTACAACGCCATCACCCACACGCCGCCGATGATCTGCAACGCCGCCGCCATTCACAGCGGCGACCCGGATTTCCACCTTTTTGGCGTCAAGGAAAACCCCCAGCCGGTGGTCAATCTCATTGAGCGGATCGATCGGGAGCGCATGGCCATCGGGGAGAAGCTGGGCCTCAAGCAGTATACCCTGGAGGAAGAGATCCGCATGGTGAAATGGAACCGGGACGGCGTCGACACCGTCTTGCCCATCTACGAGGCGATCCACACGCCCTTCCTGGAGGTGTGCGAGGGGCCTTTCAGCCTGGAGCGACGCCATCTGCTGGAGGACATCCCCTACGGCCTGGTCACTTATTCCTCCCTGGGCCGGCTGGTAGGCGTGCCCACCCCCATGAGCGACGCCGTCACCACCATCGCCGAGGGCCTGCTGAATCGGGATCTGCACAGCGAGGGCCGGGATATTCAGGCCCTGGGCCTGGATCCCAACTGGAGCCTGGAGCAGATCAAGACCTTCCTGTACGAGGGGCATATCTGAAAATATATATAATTTCAAACGATTATAAACGGCTATCAACTACAAACAGCTAACGATTATAAACGACTTAATGAAAGGACTGGCTGAGGAATGAGAACATTTAAAGGCAGAAATCTGTTGGGCATCAACGAGCTGACCCGGGATGAGGTTTTGTTTCTTCTGGACACGGCCGACGACCTGAAACGGGCCCGTAAAATGGGCCAGCCCCATGAGTACTTGCGGGGCAAATCCCTGGCCGGGATTTTCGCCACCCAATCCACCCGCACCAGCTGCTCCTTTGAGACGGCTATGACCAACCTGGGCGGGCACATGATGTGGCTGGACAAAGACCGCATCTGGTCCGGCTCGGCCGGGGCGGAAAATTGGCACGACACCATAATGACCCTTACCCGTTATGTGGACGGCATCGCCTACCGGCCCGTGACCAGGGAATTGCTGGAGGAAACGGAGCGCCTGTCCACCGTGCCCGTCATCAACGCCAGCTGCCCCGTGGAGCATCCCACCCAGGCCCTGGCCGACGTGATGACGATGCGGGAGCACGGCGGCGGCAGCGTCAAGGGCGCCAAGGTGGCCTTCCTTTGGGGCTACAACGAGCTGAACCCGCCCGCCGGCCTGACCAACTCCACCCTGGTAATGGCCGCCAAGATGGGCTTTGACGTGACCATCGCCTGCCCCCGGGACATGGATCCCGATCCCCGGTATATCCAATGGGCCAACGAGGAAGCTCCCCAGACCGGCGCCAGAATCAATATCGTCCATTCTTACGAGGAGGCCACCAAGGACGCGGATTTCATCAACATCTATTCCTGGGTCAGCCCCGAGATCTTCGCGGAAGGGCCGGAAACCGGCTATCGGGGCAACCCGAAATTCGCCGCCTACAAAGAGACCCTGAAAAATTGGATCGTGACCAAGGCCGTAGTGGACACCGCGCCCAAGCAGGTCAAGGTGATGCACTGCCTGCCGGCTTCCCGGGGCGAGGAGGTATCCGACGAGGTGCTGGACGCGCCCAATTCCATCATTTTTGACGAGGCGGAAAATCGCCTGCATACCATCAAGGCGCTACTGGCGTTGCTGCTGCAGTAAGGCCAAGTCAAACACTATTTTGGCAACAAGCCAAGCGCTGCCTTGAGACTAAGTCAAACGCTATTTTGGGAACTGGAGAGTAAAAATGGATTTAAGCGTAGACATTGCCGGCGTTAAATTGCCCAGCCCGATCCTGTCGTCCTCCAGCGTGGACGGCATGGACGGCGACCATATCTGCCGCGTCAGCGCCCACAAGCTGGGAGCGGCCATAACCAAAACCATCGTCAAAGACACGCAGATCGACGTGCTGCCCAATATGAAGCTGGTACGGGGGGCCTCTATGATCAATTGCGTGTTTGGCACCAACCTTACCGCCAGGCAGTGGTTTGACGAGGAAATCCCCAAAGCCTTGGGGGCCGGGATCCCGATCATCGCCAATATGGCCGGCACGACGCCGGCGGAAGCGGTGGAATTGGCCAAAGGCTGCGAGGCGGCCGGCGCCTCTTTTATCGAGTACCCCAGCGCCTGCCCCCATATGGGCAATATCCTGGAGGCTATGTACCCCGGCATGCGGGTGCCTTTGCCGGAGGTACATGATCCCGGCGAGTACGCCCGGCAGATCGAGGCGGTAAAAAAAGCTGTAAAGATCCCGGTGATCGCCAAATTCAGCGCCATTTATCACCTGCATTGCAAAAGCTGGGCCAGGGCGGTGGTGGACGCCGGCGCCGACGCCATCTCCGCCGCCGATTCCATCGGCCCGGTCATCGGGATCAATATTGAGGACGGGCAGCCTATCCTGGGCGGGCCCAAAGGCTTTGGCGGCCTGACCGGCGCCGCTTTGAAGCCTCTGGTACTGCGGATGGTGCTGGAGATCACCGAGGAAGTGGACGTGCCGGTCATCGGGATCGGCGGGATCGCCAGCGGCGAGGACGCCGTAGAATATATCATGGCCGGCGCCACCGCCGTGGCTCTGTCCTCCGCCAGCATTCTCAACGGCTGTCAGCTGTACGAGGAAGTCTACAATGGCCTGACCGCCTTTATGGAGCGCAAGGGCTACAGCGGCCTGGCCGATTTCCGGGGCCTTACCCACCGGCGGAT
>JAISDE010000178.1 GCA_031265035.1 Peptococcaceae bacterium
CGTCCTGTTTGACCTGCCGGCCGGCGCGGCCCTCGCCACCGCCCATGAGATGAGCCGGCAGCGATCCTATGGCGCCGATGTATTAAGCCGTATCGCCTACGCCAACCAAAACGGCCATCTGGCCGTCGGCGCGCCCTTAGTCGGGCAGCTGGGGGACATGCTCCGGCAAACCCTGACCCAAGCCGCCCAAAAAGCCGAGAGCGTCCAGCGGCTTGTTATCACGGGCAATACAACCATGCTGCACTTTTTGACCGGCCTTGATCCCCGAGGCATCGGCGCCGCCCCTTTCACGCCCCAAAGCCTGTTTGGGGACAGTCGGCCCGCCCAAGCCCTGTTCCCCTTTTTGCCGCCCGAGGCGGAACTGTACCTGCCTCCTTGCGTCAGCGCTTATATCGGGGCGGATATTACCTGCGGTATTTTGTCCACCGACCTGTGCCGGCGCCAGGAAACCGGCCTGTTGGTAGATGTGGGCACCAACGGCGAAATGGCTTTGTACGCCGACGGCCTCCTGCTCTGCTGCGCCGCCGCCGCCGGGCCGGCCTTTGAGGGCGCCGAGATCCGCATGGGCATGTCCGCCGCCGCCGGCGCCATTGACAAGCTTTGGGCGACAGAAAAAGGCGCCATAGAATGGCGGGTCATCGGCGGCGGCCCCCCCGCCGGCCTTTGCGGCACCGGCCTGATCAGCGCCGCCGCCCTGCTGCTGCGCCAGGGTATCATGGACGGCGGCGGGCGGCTCCAAACCGCCGGGCACCCATATACAGAATACCTGAGCCGGCGGGACGGCCAGATAGTTTTTCAGCTGGGCGACAGCGGCGTCCTTTTGACCCAGCGGGATATTCGCAATCTCCAACTGGCCAAGGCCGCCATCCGAGCCGGCCTTGAGACCCTGCTGCCGGACGCGGGCAAAACCGCCGCCGACATCCGTCGTCTGTACCTGGCGGGCGGTTTTGGCAGCTTCCTCGATCCGGGGGAAGCCGCCCAAATCGGCCTGATTCCGACGGCCCTGGGCAGCAAAACCACCGCCGTCGGCAACGCCGCCCTGACCGGCGCCGCCCGGCTACTCTTTTCCCAGTCGGCCAGGGATGAGGCCGGCCGGCTGGCCGCCCAGGCTAGAGAAATTTCCCTGACCACCAGCCAGGTCTTTATGAGCCGATATATTGAGCAAATGTCCTTCCGGGACGAATAGATGATTAAAGGATCGCCTCTATCGCGGCAAACATATTTACCGTAGCAAACATATTTACCGCAGCAAACTTATCGCCGCGTCGGCGGCGGTGGCCGCGTCCGGCGTATAGCAATCCGCGCCGACCTGCTCGCAAAAGCCCTGGGTAATCGGCGCGCCGCCCACCATGATCTTCACCTTGCCGCCCAATTCCGACCCCTTGATCAAATCCACCACCGGCTTGATCTCCCCCATCGTCGTGGTCAGCAGGGCGGAACAGCAAACAATAGCCGCGCCATGTTCCCGCGCGGCCTCCAGGAAGCGCTCCGGCGGCGCGTCCACGCCGATATCGATCATCTCGATGCCTTTGCCCTCCATCATCATTTTCACCAGATTTTTACCGATATCGTGCCAATCTCCCCTGACCGTGCCGATCACCGCCACGCCCCTCGCCCTGACCCCCTCGGCGGCCAGCGCCGGTTTCAACGCCTCGGCGCCGCGGTTCATCGCCCTGGCGGCCACCAATACCTCCGGCACAAAAACCTCGTTCGCCTTAAATTTGCCGCCGATAATCCCCATGCCGGCCAACAAACCTTGATCCAGAATCGTCCGCGGCGGGACGCCCGCCTCCAAAGCCTCCAGCACCAGCTCCACCACCGCGTTGGCCTTGCCCTCTTGTAAATTATCGCTGATCTCGACCAGGATTTCCCGCGTCATTGCCGCCCGCCCTCTTTCTTTATCAAACGCGCATACCGTATCCCCACACACCATATTCTCGCATACCATATTCTCGTATACCATATTATTTCATAAGTCCTTATTCTCACATATCGTATTTTTTGGGATCCAGCTTCTCACACTCGCCGAGCATATTTTCCGTCAGTTCCCCCGGATCCGCCGGCAACCCCGCCACCGTCTCCGACAACCGCTCCAGCCAAGCCAGCTCCTTATCCCTCAACCAAAGCCGCCCCTGCTCAACGGCCTTTCGCATATGGTCAAGGGCCAGCCCGGCGGCTTTCTTTGTCCGGGCATAATGCCCCGCCACCTTCACCAATTCCTTCGCTATCTCCAGCGCCACATCCGGCCGCAGCACATACGCCTGGGGGTCCAGGCCGCTGTCGCTGTCCGCGTGCAGATCCCGCAGCAGCAAAGCGGTTTCCCCGCCCCGCGCGCTGGCGGTATTCATCAGCCGGCAATCATAAGCCAGCTGCTCAAAGGACACTATAGGCGCCATACCGCCCAGCAGCTTAATATTTTGCACCGACTCGTTGCTCCAGAGATCCGCTAGACAGGCGGCCACATTACCCACCGGCGACAGATGCGCGCAAGCGGAACTGCGCCCCTCCATCGAGATAGGCGTCCCGGTGATCGCCTTAATATACACGCCCTCATAGCCGCAATCCTTATGTGGCCCTTGGGCGCCATTCTCGTAAGCCACCAGACTGCGCGCCGACGCCAATACCCGCACTGTCGCCGCGAACACCTTGGGGATATAATTCCTGTCCGCCAGCACCATGGCCGTATTGGCGAAACCGCAGGCGGTATCACCGCTGGCGATAGCGCCTGTCTCCCCCGCGACGCCGTCAATCGCCGCCCACAGCCGCTCCATATCCCGGCAGCCCAATACGCCCAGGGCGAAAATCGACTTGGCGATATCGCAATACATCACCGCCTCGTCATGTACCTCTTTTCCCCCCACCGACTCAATAGCCAGGAATTCCGCCCCCACCCCGGCGCCTTGCCTGAAAACCCGCAAGATCTTCTCCCAGTGGCTGCCGCGCCACATATGCTCCAAATCCCGGCCCTCCCGGATATCCACCGGGGTCAGCCGCACGGCGCCCTTGACGCCGTATTTCTCCCCGCCTCGCCGGATCGCCTCCACCACAGTCTCGCACACCGCCGTCCCCCAGTCGGGATTGAAGGTCATGGGCGGCAGCAACTCGATCTCCGCCACAAAACCGGGCACGGACAAATCCCCGGCCCGCCGGCAGATACCGTCGGCGATCTCCTGATAATGCCCGAGCGCCTCGGGCATGGTCGCCTCGGTAATAATCATCGGCGGCAAAGTGAAATTGATCTCCGGGTACACGGTGCCGCCCCCGATCACCATGCCATTGCCCAGGGTGATCGGATACAGCGCCCGGCCATAGACAAAATCCGACAAATCCTGATAAGCCGTTTGGGTAAATACTCGTCTCGCCATGCCCGCCCCGCCGCCTCTCCCGCTGTATCCTCTTTCTCTCTTTTACTCTTTTATTCTTTTTCTCTATTGTCTCTATTGTCTCTATTGTCCCTATTGTCTCTATGAAGGCGTTTTAAAAACTGCCGCGTCCGCTCCTCCTGAGGATTGTCGAATAACTCCGTTGGATTACCGGTCTCAACAATCGTCCCCTTATCCATAAACACGGCATAATCGGCGGCCTCATAAGCGAAGGACATCTCATGGGTAACTATAATCATGGTAATACCGCTCCGGGCTATTTTCTTAATAATTTGCATGGCCTCACCCACCAACTCGGGATCCAGCGCCGACGTAGGCTCATCCAAAAGCAAAATCTCGGGATTAATCACCATGGCCCTGGCTATGGCCACCCTCTGCTGCTCGCCCCCGGAAAGCTGGGTTGGATAAGAGTAATACTTATCGGCAAGCCCTACGGAATCCAACACCGCCCTAGCCATTTCCCTGGCCTCCTTAGCGGGCACGCCCCGCGGGGTCACCAACCCCTCCATCACATTTTTCTCCGCCGTCATATGGCGAAATAAATTGTAATTTTGGAAGACAAAGCCAATCTTGCGGCGGAGCGCCAGGATTTGCTTTTTGCTCACGGCCTTACAATCCACAGCCACGTCGTCAATAAGCAGCTTACCGTCGTCGGCCCTTTCCAGAAAATTAAGGCAGCGCAAAAGCGTCGTTTTACCGGAACCGCTAGGCCCCAAAACGGCCATCACCTTGCCAGCCTCCAAGCCCAAATTGATGCCGTCCAAAACCTTGTTCCCGTCGAAGGATTTCCGCAAGTTTTCTATGCGCAGCTTAATCATAGCCACCCCGCCACTCATTTAATCAGCCACTTAATCAGCTATTACTTAGCTTTAGCTATTACTTAGCCTTAGCTATTGCTTAGCTATTGCTTTTAAGAAGTCCCCGGAATTCTCAGCTTATTCTCCAGCCAATAGGTAAACCTCTGAATAACGGAACTGATCAGCCAATACAAAATGGCGACGATCACGAACACCTCAAAATAGCGGTATGACCGCCCCCCCACAAGCTTGGCCGCGCCCATGATATCCACCACCGAGACGATAAAGGCGAGGCTTGTCCCCAGCACATTGCTGATAAAACTGTTGCACAGCATGGGCAAAGCCACCCGGAAAGCCTGGGGCAGGACAATCCGGCGCATCGTTTGCGACGCGGTGAGGCCCAGGGAAAAAGCCGCCTCCCGCTGCCCTTTGTCAATGGAGATAACAATAGCCCGAATCGTCTCGGCGCTGTAGGCGCCGGTGTTTATGGAAAAAGCGATTATAGCGAAGGCGATGGGCAAAAAGGGCGTTATCGGGGCGGAGGGCTGGCCGTTTAAAGCGTGAAACATCGTTATTATGATGGGGATACCGTAATAAGTGAGGTAAATTTGCACCATCAAAGGCGTGCCCCGGATAAACGATATATAAAACCCGGCCAATTGATTTAAGACAGGCACCCGATTTATCCTGAACATAGCGACAAAAAAACCGATAAACCATCCGATCAAAGTGGCGCATACCGCCATAAAAATTGTCGTCGGTAAATAGGAAGCGATAAAAGGGATTTCCTTCAGCATAAATTCCACGCTGAAAAAACGGTTGATCACCTCCATAAACAGTCACGCCACCTTTCACTGCCTCAATCGCGTCATTACCTTAATCGCGTCAGTACCTCTATTGCCTCAATTACATCAATTGCCTCAACTACATCATTACATTATCAGCGGGAAAGATCCACGCCGAAATACTCCAACGACAGGTTTTTAAGAGTGCCGTCGGCTATCATGTCCTTCATGGCGGCGTCGAATTTCTCCGCCAACTCGACGCTGTCCTTGGTGAAAACATAATACGCCTTGGCCGGCATAATCGCCTCCGACACTTCCTCCGGCAGGGTCACCACGTCAAACTCCAGACCCGTTTCCTCGGTGACCTGCTGCACCGATATCATAGTGCCCATAACGGCGTCATAGAGGCCGCTGGCCAAACCGGTGAGGTTCGACCCGCTGTCCTCCATAAAAACCAAATCTATTGGCGCGTCGGGATGCTCCTCGTTGTATCTGAGGAAATACTCGGCGTTGGTGCTACCGTTGGCGAAAATAGGCACCCGCCGGCCCGCCAGGTCGTCTATACTCTTGATCTCCGAATTCTGCCCCTTACTTAAAATGATGTTCACGCCCAAACGGCAATAATATTCCTCCGGGAAAAGGTATTTCTCGGCCCTTTCATCAGTATAGGAGATATTTCCCACGATGACCTGATAGCGGTTGGCGTCAAGGCCCAGAAACAGAGCCGGGAACTCTGTGTTTTCCCAACGGAGGTTAAACCCGGAACGCCTGGCTACTTCTTCCGCCACAGCTATATCATAGCCCTGTAATTGGCCATTGTCGTCCAGCCACTGATAGGGGGTAGGGTAGCCGCAGCCGCCGATGGATATGGTCAACGTTTCCGGCGCGGCAGCCTGAGCGCCGGCAGATGGGGATGTAGAATTGTACCCAGTACTTCCCTGCCCACCGCAGCCGACCAGCGCCAGCGCTAGCAAGGCGATGAGGAAATAACGCGTAGAGGAAATAAAATACCGGCGAAAGTTTTTTGACATGATCTTGCACCCCGTTTCATTTATTTTTCTTTATCTTCTCCACTTAGCGGTGTAAGCGGTGAATTCCTCGGCCTCTTTCTCGTTATCACAGCGTACCATGAGAAAAACCCCATCCGGCGATATATATTTGAGCAAGGTCTCAACCTGGCGGCAATCAATGCCCTGCAAAACCAGCTTCTTATCCGTGGCCTGTATTCTCGCGCATATAGCCAGGACGTCCGGGTCGGTAAAATCCCTCACCGCCTTGCCGGTGGCGGGATCAAAGGTGACGGCGGGACTGTAGGCTATCGAGTGCAGGCCCTCCAGGCTCATTACCTGGCTCAGGTGCTTAATGTAAGCCGACCCGTCCAAATTAAACATAGCCTTGTCCAAAAAGTCTATTTGCCGCGCCAGAGCCGGGGCGATAAACTCCTCAAACATGGCCGGGGAGATCATCACCGCCGTCTCGCTTTCCACCTTGGACCATTTGCCGCTGTAAACAAAAGGGGAGGGCGCCGACATATAGGGGGATTTTTCCGTCACCCAAGCCCGATTCTCGCTGTAAAACTCCCGCCACAACTCAAACACAGCGCTGATCAGCCCTTTTATTAGTTCCGGATTTTCCAGCATATTCACGAAAAGGCTCTCCCTGGTCATCAAAGCCGACAAAGTATCCAGATTCGAGCCTATATCCCCTATGCCCACGACAAATTCTCCCCGGGCGGCGGCAGCCAATTCCCCCGCCGTTCGCTTTATCGCCTTATAAAGCTTGCCCTCTCTTTGCGGCGCCAGGGAAAAAGGCTGGGTCAAATCCGTGATTAAGGGGTTCAGGCCAAAAAATATCGTGTCGGCGGTCAACCGATAATCCGCCCCCAGTAAACCGCTTAAATTCGCCGGGCCATAATGCGCGTAGGCCACCGGCACAGCGTCCCCGCCGTAATAAGTCGTCTTAACGGCGTGTATAACCTCGCTAACGCGGTAATCCACGTTAAACCATTTTTCCTCTAAAGAATCTACCGGCCCCGGCGCCGGCGACTCAGCCAAAGCCTTATAATTGGGGGCCGTTACGGCTATATACGCCCCCTCGCCCCGGCGCTTCTCGCCCCAGAAACTCTCATGCCGGCTGGCGCGTCTGATCAATTCTTCCGGCTCCATCAGTACCTTCTCCTTTTCCGGGAAGCATTTTCAGGGCGGTATCATAAGGGCGGCTCCATAATCAAAACCTATACATTTTCCTGCCAGCGGCGGCGGCGATCCTGTTTTGACCCTCACCGAATAACGCGCCTTTTAACAGGCAGCGCCTGCCTTGCGGCTGTCTTGCCACCCTCAAGCGGCCCTATCTCAGGCACACTCTATGACCGCCGGTATTATTTGTATTTATTATAACGACCGCCTAATCCTACCACCGCCCCAGCCGTTTGTCAACCTCTATCCAAAGGTTGGGAAAAATAAATATGACGTATGTATATATGAATACACTGATTATAGATTTGCCCTGCTCCGTTACCTCATCGTCCCCAATCTTTGGCCTGTAATTTCCCTAACAAGACGCCGCCGCTCGACATGTATAAAAAAGAGGCGGGCCATCAGGCGTTATGCCCGATGGCCCGCGAAATCTCTCCGCGCCGCGGATTTTGTTTACTGTCTGAATCTGCCTCCCGTTAGGAGCGCTCATCAAGTTTGGCGCGCAAGTCCGCGATCATCGCGTCCTTGTCGGCAATTGATTTATCCTTGTCGGCAATTGATTTATCCTTGTCAGCCAGTGATTTTTTATTGTCAGCCAGTGATTTATCCTTGTCGGCCAGTGATTTTTTATTGTCGGCGACGATTTTCTCCCACTTTGAGTTTATGAAGCCAATCTCGTATTCCCTATCCCTCTGCCAAATCCGGCGGGAACGAAAACGGGCCCGCTCGTTCTCGTCGGTGCTTATTGAGGTCAGCATCTCATACGCCACAGAAATCCCTCCTTGGTAAAAATTGTCTGAAATACGCCATCCTCG
>JAISDE010000026.1 GCA_031265035.1 Peptococcaceae bacterium
CGCGGCGTCGTCCACCTTGTCCGGCTTCACGATAATTCGGATCTCCCGGCCGGCCTGAATAGCGTAGGACTTGTCCACGCCCTCAAAGCCGTTGGCGATTGCCTCCAGCTTCTCCAGCCGCTTGATATAAACCTCCAGCGTCTCCCGCCGGGCGCCGGGCCTGGCCGCGGAGATAGCGTCGGCCGCCGCCACCAAAACCGCCTCGACAGAGCGGAAAGGCTCGTCGCCGTGGTGGGCCGCTATACCGTGAATAACATCCTCCGTCTCCCGGTATTTTTTCGCCAAATCGGCGCCAATCGCCGTATGGGAACCCTCCACCTCATGATCGATCGCCTTGCCGATATCGTGCAACAGCCCGGAACGCTTGGCCAAAGCCACATCGGCGCCGATCTCCGCCGCCATCATACCGGCCAGGTGCGCCACCTCAATCGAGTGCTTCAGCACATTCTGCCCGTAGCTGGTGCGGTATCTGAGCCGGCCCAAAAGCCGGATCAACTCGGAATGCAGACCATTGACGCCGGCCTCAAAAGTGGCCTGCTCGCCTTCCTCCCGGATGTTCTGCTCCACTTCTTTTTTCGCCTTTTCCACCATTTCCTCAATCCGGCCCGGATGGATCCGCCCGTCCAGGATCAATTTCTCCAAAGAGATCCTGGCCACTTCCCGGCGTACCGGATCAAAGCCGGACAAAATCACGGCTTCCGGCGTATCATCAATAATAAGATCGATCCCAGTCAAGGTTTCCAGCGTCCGGATATTGCGGCCTTCCCGGCCAATAATCCTGCCCTTCATCTCATCGCTAGGCAAAGCCACCACCGAGACGGTGGTCTCCGCCACATGATCGGCGGCGCAGCGCTGGATCGCGAGAGAGATAACATTTCTGGCCCGCCGCTCGCTTTCCTCCCGGGCCTGGTTCTCATTATCTTTAATGATCATCGCCGTCTCATGCTTGATCTCCGCCTCAACCCGGGAAAGCAACACATCCTTGGCCTGCTCGAAGGAAAGCCCGGCAATCCGCTCCAATTCTTGCATTTGCTGATGTATCAGCTCCATAATGCTGTCTCTTTGCTTCACCAATTCCTGCTCCGATTTTTGCAGGTTTTCTTCCTTCTTCTCGATTTGCTCCACTTTACGATCCAGGGATTCTTCCTTTTGCTGCAAACGGCGCTCCTGACGCTGCGTCTCGGCCCGCCGATCCTTGATCTCCAGCTCGATCTCGTTTTTCAGCTTGTACACTTCTTCCTTGGCTTCTACCAAGGTCTCCTTTTTTACGCCTTCCGCCGCCTTTTTGGCGTCCCGCAGCATCTTCGCCGCCTGTTCTTCCGCCGTCGCCAATTTGCCCTCAGCTATCGTCCTGCGCAAAAAATATCCCGCCAACAGGCCCGCGGCCAACGCGATCACTAAAATAACAACTTCCAAAACTGTAAAATAGGGCAACGTTTTTTCCTCCTTTCGATCATATTTTTCAAATTTTTATCTTCATCCGCACATGAAAAAAGGCTGGTTCAACGCCCGCCTGGTCTCCGCTCAAATATAAAGTATTATCGCTATGCGCGCGCAGCGGCCCTAAACAGGGCCTTTACTCCCTTGATACACCGCTCTCAGAAATCTATCTATGGGCGCCCGCGGCCAACCAATCTACCCTACTTGGAACAGAAATCAAACATCGCTTCCCCTTGCTATTATTGTACGCCGGATCGCCAGCCCTGTCAAGGTTTGGATTTTCCCGGCGCCGAGCGTCCGTATTCTTCTATGTTTTTACTGTGTTTTTATATTTTTCCATTTCGTCTTCCAAATCGCGATACAGTTTTTCCTCGCCGCATTCGTGATATAATTGGTACATCCTATACCAGCCCTCAATGGGAAACCGCGCCAATATCCCCGCGAACGGGCGTCCTGACCGGCAGTGATACCAACCCAGATAATAGCCTATCCAATATGGCGCCCCCTGGTCGCCGGGGTAGCGCTGATTGATCGGGGCGTTTTTATCGCCCAGCGCCGCCTTTACCTTTCGGGTCAGCTCGGAGCCGGTACACCCCGTTGTGCAATAAGGGGCGTGGGCCTCAATATCCGCCAGGATGCCGGAACGCGAGAGCTTATCAAGAAATCCCCCGACGGTATCGCCGTCAATATTCACGGCCTCCGCGAAAGCCCACCCCAAAGTATCGCTCAGATATTCCGTCATCAAAGCGTCAGTCCCCAAAGCATCTGTCCCCAAAGCGCCAGTCCCCAAAGCGCCAGTCCCCAAAGCGTCAGTCCCTAAAGCGTCAGTCACCCGCTCACCCCCTCCGCCAATATGTCAAGGATTGTCCTGCCATCACCGTACAGGCTCTGCCTGACATCGTTGAGCATTTTCCGGGCCCGGGCGTCCCTTTCTATATAGGTTCGGTAGTACTCGTTGTAATCCGGGGACGCGATAGTCTCAACCCCCATTGGTTTAAGACACGCCCGGGAAAACGCCCGCCGGCTCTTCAGCGCGACCTGCGAGCCCAAATCGCCTAAGCTAAACGCGCGGGACAATTGCCCCACCGTCAACGCGACATTGAGAAAATCCCTGGCGAAAGCGAAATAGCTGTCATCTGCCCGATACCCGAAAATAACATCGCTGCCGTCGATATCGGGAGCGCATTTCTCGACAAACTGCCTGGCCCGCCGCCTGACAATAGCCGACCAGCTAGGGCTCGTCCGATGCTTGACAATCAGGGCCAGCCAGTTTAAAACATTATAGTCGGGCGGTGTAAGCCGCAATACGTTGAGCTCATCAAGAAAAACACCGTAGGAAAAGACATAGCCTGTTTTCCTGCCCTGAAACTTACAAGCCCACTCCCGCGCGAGGGCTATATCCTCAGTGCAGTACAAACCGCTGCCGTAGTCATTATACTCTCCGGAGCCATTATATACAGGCTCAAAATCGGGATTGTCAGTCCCGTGGTAAACTGATAACATTTGCCGCCTTACCCCGCCTTCCCAAACTGATTATAATCAGTCAACCGCTCACTTACATTATAACATAAAATCATTGATATACGGACAGGAGATGGCTTACTTATGAGAATTATCGACATCAGCCAGGAACTATTCGCCGGCGCGGTGTATCCCGGCGACACGCCGCCCTCCTTCAGGCGGGTAGCCCAGCTGCCCCAGGATCCCTGCAACCTGACGGACATCACCCTTTGCGCCCACAACGGCACCCACGCCGACGCGCCCCGCCACTTTATCGCCGACGGGGCCGCCATTGACGCCATCAGCCTGGAGGTATTTTACGGCCCCTGCGTCGTGGCGGCGTTCTCCGGCCCGGTGGAGGCCGACGCCGTCGCCCCGCTGCTGGGTTGTGAGCGGCTGCTGATCAAGGGGGACGCCATGATCACCGCTGGGGCGGCCAGGGCCATCGCCGGCTCCCAGCTCAAGCTGCTGGGCGTGGAGAGCCAAAGCGTCGATCCCCCCGACGGGCCGCCCACCGCGCACCTCTTGCTGCTCGCCCGGGGCGTCGTCATTTTGGAGGGCCTGGATTTGCGCCAGGCGCCGGCCGGGGCTTACACCCTGACGGCGTTGCCACTAAAGCTGGGCGGCTGCGACGGCGCGCCGGTTCGCGCGGCGCTGATCCAAGCCTGAAAAAAGCCTGAAAAAGCCTGAAAAAAGCGTCCCAAAAAAGAATCCCCAAAAAAGAATACATTAGCCAAAGCCCTCCCGCGCCCCGCCGGCGTATTGATTTTTGCCGGCAACTATGTCATAGTGATTTCTAAAACCAATTAGTTGAAGGGAAGGGATGGATAACATGAATCTGCGAAGCCCAAACAGCAACGACGCTACCAAAACGACCAACCGCTCCAAAAGTGTGGTACCCTGCAGCGGCCTGTGTTCCCGCTGTATTGACGGCTGTAAAGGAAACTGCGAGGTCTTCAAGGCGTCCTTTCGCGGCCGGGAGCTGATCTATCCCGGCCCTTTCGGCGAGGTCACCGCCGGTGGGGATAAAGACTACCCCGTGGATTATTCCCACTTGAATATTCAAGGCTACGCGCAAGGCGCCGTCGGCCTGCCGGAGGGCGTGGCGCCGACTCCCGACAGCGCCCGCTTCCCGGCGGTGGACACCGAGACCGCCTACGGCTGGGACAAAAAAGTCAAGATGACCGTGCCGTTTTTTACCGGGGCTCTGGGTTCCACGGAAATCGCCCGCAAAAATTGGGAGCATTTCGCCGTCGGCGCGGCTATCGCCGGCGTGACCATCGTTTGCGGGGAGAATGTCTGCGGTATTGATCCCCAGCTAACGCTGAACAGCGACAAAAAAGTCGCCCTGGCGCCGGACATGGATCGCCGGATCGGTGATTACAAAAAATACCATCGCGGCTACGGGGAAATCCTCATTCAAATAAATGTTGAGGATACCAAACTGGGCGTGGCGGAATACATTATCGAAAAGCACGGCATTGAGACGATCGAGCTGAAATGGGGCCAGGGCGCCAAATGTATCGGCGGGGAAATCAAGGTCGCCCAGCTGGAGCGGGCGCTGGAACTGCAGCGCCGAGGCTATATCGTCACCCCCGATCCCTCGGATCCCGTCAACCAGGCCGCTTACAAGGCCGGCGCCATCAAAGAGTTCGAGCGCCACAGCCGGCTGGGCTTCGTGACCGAGGAAAGCTTCCTGCTGGAGACGGAACGCCTGCGCCGCCTGGGCTTCAAGCGGATCACGCTGAAAACCGGCGCTTATAGCCTCAAGGAGCTGGCGATGGCGATCAAATATTGCTCCAAAGCCAAGATCGACCTGCTGACCATCGACGGCGCGCCCGGCGGCACGGGCATGAGTCCCTGGCGCATGATGGAAGAATGGGGTATCCCCTCTATTTACTTGCACAGCGCCGCCTATGAGTTCGCCTCCATCCTGGCGGCCAAAGGCGAGCGGGTGCCGGATCTGGCCTTTGGCGGCGGCTTCAGCTCCGAGGACGGCATATTCAAAGCCCTGGCCCTGGGCGCCCCTTACGTCAAGGCGGTCTGTCTCGGCCGGGCCTTTATGATCCCCGGCATGGTAGGCAAAAATATCGGGCAATGGCTCAAGGATGGCAATTTGCCAGGCACCGTCTCCGAGTTTGGCCGCTCGGCGGAGGAGATTTTTATCGACTACGAGAAGGTCAAATCTTTGGTGGGCGCCGAGGAAATACGCCGCCTCCCCTTGGGCGCGATTGGGATCTACAGCTACGCCGACAAACTCAAAGTGGGCCTCCAGCAGCTGATGGCCGGCGCCCGCAAATTCAACCTCTCTGTCATGAGCAGAAAGGACTTGATGTCCCTCACAGAAGAATGCGCCAAGGTGACTGGCATTCCTTATCTCATGGAATGCTGGCGGGATGAGGCCCTGGCCGTCCTAAACAGCTGACCCAGCGGCTATTTAAGCGGCTGAGTCAGCGGCCCCGCCGCGGAAAACGATCCTGACGCTACTCTGATAATGAGCCTGACGCTACTCTATAATAAGCCTGACGCGACTCTATAATGAGCCTGACGCTACTCTATAATGAGCCTGACGCGACCTTGAAATAGGCGCGCGTCAGGCTTATTTCTTGCCGCTTACCTGACCCCAGCCACCAGCTGATCCAAAAGCCCGGCGGCCTGGGCCTTCGCCGCCGCCGCGGATAACCCACCTACTTCTTGTCCCAAAATCCGGCGTGGGTCTCCAGGATCTCCGCCTCCGCCTCCGGCACCGGCCCGATCAGCGCTATCGCCTTTTGCCCCGCCTGGATTACCGCCGCCGCGCCCAGGGAAAAGGTAGGGTTTTTGTCGTCGCCGCCGGTTAGCTCCAGCAACCTCGCCTCGGACATGCCATACACGACGCGGCCGATATTCGCCCAATAGATCGCGCCGGCGCACATCGGGCATGGCTCGCAGGTAGTATACAGCGTGCATCGCCACAGCTTTTCCCTGGTAAACGCCTGGCTCGCGCGGGAGGCCAGCCGCATCTCGGCGTGGGCCGTGGCGTCCCCCAGATCCTTCTCGGCGTTGCCCTGCTCCATAATTATCAGCCCCGCCTCATCTACCAAAACAGCCCCAAAAGGCGTATTGCCGGCCGCCCTGGCCAGCCTGGCTATCTCGTTCGCCCGCCGCAGATACTCACCCGGCCGTCCCGTCATTCTCTCTCCCATCACTTGCTCCCCTATCACTCGCTCACCAGTCGTCCGCTCCCCCATCACTCGATCCTCCATCACTCGCTCTCCCATCACTTGCTCTCCCGTCTTCCGCTCTCCCATCACTTGCTCCCCAGCCGCCGACTCACCAGTCGTCCGCTCCCCCATCGTCCGCTCCCCCGTCACTCGCTCCACTGTCCTTATCTCTCCTTCCCGCGACTTTTTCCAGCGCGTTGAGAATATTCTCATAGCCGGTGCACCGGCAAAGATGGCCGGATATCAGCTCCCGCAATTCCTCGCGGGTATAGGTCTTGCCTGAGTTGGCGATCTCAGCGCCGGTCAGCACCAGCCCCGGCGTACAAAAACCGCACTGAATGGCCGCCTCATCCACAAAAGCTTGCTGGATAGGATGTAGCCCGCCGTTTTCCCCCGTCAGGCCCTCCACCGTCAGGACGCCGCGCCCATCCGCCCAAACCGAAAGGTACAGGCAGCTATTGACGCTCTTGCCGTCCAGCAATACGGCGCAGGCGCCGCATTCCCCCGCCTCGCAGCCCTTTTTTACGCTGGTCAGGCCCAACCGGCGCCTAAGGGTGTCCGCCAGGCTTTCCCTCTCATCCACACCCAGTTCCGTATCCTGCCCATTCACCGTCATTCGGATGACTTTAATCATGGATTGTCCCTCCCGCGTCCTGAACCGCCTGACGGAAAGCCCTCTCCCCCAGCTCCTTGATCAATTGGAGCCGTAGCCGCTTGGAGGCCCGCCAGCTGTCCCTGGGCCGCGTTTCCTCCACCGCCCCCCGGCGCAGGGCCTTGACGGAGCCTTCCGTCAGCGGCGCTCCCCGCAGCGCCGCCTCGACGCCCCAGCAGCGTAAAGGCGTAGGCCCGGCGACGGAAAAAGCGACCCGGATATCCGCCAAAAAGGTCTTGCCCT
>JAISDE010000045.1 GCA_031265035.1 Peptococcaceae bacterium
CAAACCTGCCATCGCCGCCACTCCGCCTGCCTGCCGGTTTTTAGCCAACGCTGATACAGCCACTGGGCCACGCTACGTTCCCAGACGCCCCAATAAGGCAGGCTCCAAACCAACAAGCCCCACAGGACGTAAAAGGGCCACAACCGCAGCCTAACATTAACCACCCCAAAAGGCAGCCCCACCCAAAAAGCGGCGGAACTGTCCAGCAGCGTCGCCAAAAAGCCCACCGCCTGCCAAAACAGCCCCGACAGACTGGCGCTCACCGCCCCGATCAGCGCCCCGCCGCCCGACAGCAGCAGCAAAGGCGAGATCAGGGCGGCCGCCCAAAGGTTGAGCAGGAAGCCCGCCGGCTGGATTTGCTGAAACCAAAAGGCTTGCAGCGGCATGGCCGCCAACTGCGCCGCCACCGGCACCGCCAGCCAGAGCGGCAAATATTTTCGCAGCCAGGGCGATAAATAGAGTAGCCCCCAAGTCACGCCGAAGGAAAGCTGAAACCCGGCGCCAAACAGGCTTTGGGGCCGAAACAAAAGCAAAATCAGGGCCGCCGCGCCCAAGGCGTTGAGGCTGTCGCCCTCGCGCTCCAACATGATCGCCGTCTGGGTCAGCGCGGCCATAATCAGGGTGCGCTGCATGGATAGCGGAAAACCCACCAGGCCCAGATAAAACAACAGCAAACCCAGCGAGAGCAGCCGCACCGTTTTTTGCCGCCGCCGAAACAGCCGCAGGCGTCCCAGGCACAGCGCCGCCGCCAGCAGCACTCCCCCATGAGTGCCGGAGACAGCGAAAAGGTGGGCGATGCCGGCTTGCCTGTATATCTGTAGATCCTGCCGCTCCATCGTCGAGGTGTCCCCCAAGAGGCTGCCGGCGGCGATCGCCCCCGTTCGGGCCTCCAAATGGGTCGCTATTTGGCTGTTGATCCCCTGGCGTAAAAAGGCGAACAGACGCTGCCACCGCCCGGCCGGCCGCTGGATCAGCGTCTCCGACCACGGGGCGGCGGCCTGACAATAGATGCCCTGGGACGCCAGATAGGCGCCATAATCCCACTCACCGGGGTTTCTCGCCTCCCGTATCGCCCTGATCTCCCCCGTGAAAGCCACCACAGCGCCGGGTAAAGCGTTTTTGCCAAATTCTTCTACCAGCGCCTGATCTCCTTGGGCGAATTCCACCGTCAGCAGCAAACCGGTTTGGCGCCGCCAAAGCCCGGCCAGCTCAGGCGCCCCGTCCGCCGTCGCTGTACTGTGTCGCTGAGCCAGCCGCAAGGTCAACTGGACGCGCGGCCCTTGATACGACGTGGCCGGCAGGAGCCGCAGCCGCTCCACCCGGCCCTGGCCCGACACCGAAAATTCGGCGGGCAGCTCCCGGCCCGGCGATGGCCAGGCCGCCGCACCCTGCCAGAGCAACCCCAGGCAAAACCAAAATACCAGCAGAGCCCTGCCCAAAAACAGTCTGGCGGGCTGAAAGGGATCCGGCACATCAATCGCTCCAGCCGCCGCCATCGCCTCCAGCCGCTTGAGCCGACGGACAAACAGATACAAATACGCCACTCCCAGCGCCAAGAGGCCCAGAATCGCGCAAATCCCAGGCCAGCGCCAGCCCGTCAGCGCCGCCGCCCCAATGCCCAGCATCAGCGCCAAACCGCTCCGGGCCAAGGAAACCGCCGGCAGGAGCCCTCTCAGGAACAGCATACCAAATCCTTTAACTCCCGCAGAGTAGCGGCGCCGATCCCCTTAACCTTGGTCAGCTCGTCCACCGACTTAAACTGTCCTTGCTGCTCTCGGTACTGAATAATACGCTGGGCGTACACCTCACCGATTCCCGGCAGGGTTTGCAGCTCAACCTTCGTTGCTTGGTTGATGTTCAACCGCCCTTGTTCGTCCCGATTCCCGGCGCCGGCGCCGCTGGAAGCCGAGCCGCTGAGCGTGTCGCCTCCACCCCCGCCGCCGCCAACAGGGGCGGCCTTGACCACCAACGCCTCCCCTTCCCAAGGCGAGGTCTTGCCCAGCAACGGGATCCGAATCTGCATCCCATCCTCCAGCGGCAAGGCCAGATTGATCCGGGCCAAATCCGCGTCCTCCTCCGGCTGGGCCAGCATCACCGCGTCATAAATCCGGCTGCCGGCGGGCAGAAAATACAGCCCCGGCGCCGCTACCCGGCCCACCACATGCGCCGCCAGATCTCCCCCATTCTCCCACTCGCCCTTTGCCAACCCATCGCCGGCGCCGATCCCGTCAGACGCCGCCGGCCCAAACGGCCCCGCCGCCAAATCCGCTCCCCCATCCTCTCCCGCGCTCACGCCCGCGTCCTCGTTCTCGCTCCCGCCAGCGCTCTCACCCGCGCCCTTACCGCCGGCTGCCTGAGCCGAACGGCTACCGCCTGCCGCAAGGTCATCTTGACCGCCACCCGGCGTCGCTCCAGAAGCCGCCGGTATCGTCGGCCCGTCTTCCCCCGCCTCTGCCCGGTCAGACGCCGCCCCCAAAAGCAAGGTCTCCTCTCCCCGCCGTCCCTGATACCATAATCCGGCCCAAAAGCCCAGCAGCAACAACCCGGTCATGCCGATAAGCCCCAATCGCTGCAATTGATTCACCTATCTTTGCCCCCTTCCCGCATACGGACTGTCCCCCTCCTACAGACAATTCCGCCGCCGTCTTCCCGGCGCTATATCTCTTATTCGACGTTCGCCCAGTCAATTCCTTTCAATTTTTTAACATATAATTTATTTTTTTCTATTTATTACTTTTTGAGCCAACTATCATTGGACAAAAAAATAGACATCACGGATAACACCTATACCGCGATGTCCAGCCCCAACCGGCACTAATATCTGGGCGTATAAATACGGGGGGTCACCTCACAGGTCGTCAGCCGCCCCCGCCAGCAACGGCGTTAGCTCCAGCGCCAACTCCAGCCCCGGCACCAGCGCCGGCTCCCGCGCCAACTCCGTCCCCAGTCTCAGCGGCACCAGCCCCAACTCCAGCTCCGCCCTCAGCGCCAGCGCCGGCACCCTCGCCCGCCTCGGCCCCAACCCCAGTCCCAGTTCCGTCCCCAGCCTCAGCTCCCGTCCCAGCTCCGGCCTCAGCGGCGCCAGCCTCAGCTCCAGTCCCAGCTCCGGCCTCAGCGGCGCCTGCCTCAGCGCTCGCCCCGGCTCCAGCCCCGGCGGTGCCTGCCTCAGCTCCCGCCCCGGCTCCAGCCCCAGCGGCGCTCGCCTCAGCGCCCGCCTCAGCGGCGCTCGCCTCTGTCCCAGCGCCAGCGGCCGCCTCAGCCGCCGCGGCGGCAGCCGCCGCTTCCTCCTGCCGCCGCTCCGCCAGCACCTGCTGATACTCCACCTCCGCCTCGCTGGCCGGCAGGCCCAGCTCCGTGAGATAAGGCACATAATACCAGCCGCCATGGAAAAAATCATTGACGCCCGGCAAAACGGTATTCTCCACGCCGCCGCTCAGGATTTCCCTGCCATACTTAGCGATGCTCAGAATCTCCTGCCCATTGATATTCGTCTCCACATAAGCCATGGCGGCCTTGACAATCTCCGGCAGCCGCAGCACATTGGCGGGCAGCGTGAGCCTGTCCGCCAGCTGCAGGAGCACCTCCTTCTGCCGCTCGGAGCGATCCATATCCGACAGCGTCTCATCCCGGTAACGCATATAACCCAACGCGCCCCGGCCGTCCAG
Organism: Peptococcaceae bacterium; assembly: GCA_031265035.1. Taxonomy (GTDB): domain Bacteria; phylum Bacillota; class Peptococcia; order DRI-13; family UBA5745; genus JAISDE01. The sequence continues at coordinate 3,666 of JAISDE010000045.1, forward strand.
ATGCTGCGGCCCCGGCTCCAGATCAATATCCTCCAGCGGCTTTCTCATCCGAACCGGCACCACCACATCCACGCCGCCCAACAAATCCACCAGCTGGATCAAATTCTTAAAATCCACCACAGCGTAACGGTCAATTTTGGTATTCAGCAAATCCTCAATCGCCTGGCAGCTTCCCTCGGCGCCGGCGTCACTGTACACCTCGTTAATCTTGCGCCAACGATCATTATAACGAATCCGCGTATCCCTGGGAATGCTCAAAATCTGGGCCCGCTTGTCCTGGCCGTCCACCGTCACCAGCAAAATCGTGTCCGTTCTGCTGCCCAAGCTCGCGTCCTCCCGGCTGTCCAAGCCCAGCAAAAGAATATCAAATTTATCAAAGCCGGCCTCCGCCGCCGGCGTAGCCTCGCCGGTCTCCGTAGCCTTTACCTCGCCCACCGGCAAACGGAAATACCAACGCTGCCAAAAATAAACGCCCACAGCGCCACACAGCAAAATGACGGCGGCGCCCAAAAGCCACCATTGTTTTTTGGTTACTCTCAACATGTCATCCTCTGCCTAAAACAAGCCGCCCCGGCGCCGGTACCCCGTCCAGTTATCTGCCCTTATCCCGCCAGCCCCGCTCAAAAGCGGAACGGGAACGGGTCAGGATGCTGATCCAGTCCTCCGCCGTAAACAGCTTGCCGATTTGGCTCAGACCGCCAAACAGGCCGCCCACCCTTTCCGGATATTCCCCCTCCACCACATCCAGCAAAGATTCCGGTTCCTCTTCCTGTCTTCGTCTGTCCGCCTCACTCATAAATCCTCCCTGTCAACTTTAGGACTCGTGAAACAATAACTCGCGCCTCTCGCTTGCCCTTTTGCCGTCAATCCCATCAATTAGCGGCCTTTACCTCCGTCCAAATCCGATCATATAAAACCAGGGAGTCGGATAAATCCTCCAACACCTCGGAGCCAATCAAATCGTTCTCGCCGGGGTAAAACGCTATATTGCCCGTAATCTCCGGCGGCATTTGCTCCCGCACCTCACCCAGCGGCGAGGCGAACTCGATATATTCCGCGTTCATCAGGCCCACCTCCGGCCGGCACATAAAATCGATAAACCAGTGAGCCGCCTCCACATTTTGCGCCGTCTTGGGTATTACCATGCTGTCAAACCAAATATTGCTGCCCTCTTTGGGGATCACATAATCCAGATCCGGATTCTCGCTCATGCAAAACGCCGCGTCCCCGGACCAGAAGACCGCCAGCGCCGCCTGCCCGCCGATCATGGCGTCCTTCATCTCGTCGCCCACATAAGACAGCACCAGCGGCTTTTGCTCGATCAGCGCCTCCTTCGCCGCCTGAACCTCGCTCTCGTCCTTGGTGTTGAGCGAGTAGCCCAGGCGCTTCAACGTAATGCCAATAGAATCCCGCATGGAATTCATCATGAAAATTCGCTGGGCGTATTTGGGGTTCCATAAAATATCCCAGCTGTCCACCGGATCCTCCACCATGGTTTTATTATACAAAATCCCCACAGTCCCCCACATATAAGGCACCGAGTATTGGTTCGCCGGGTCAAAAGCCAGACCCTTATAACGATCCTCAACCTCGCCGTAATTGGTGATTTTGCTCAAATCCACCGGATACAACAAATCCTCATTGATCATTTTCCGGATCATATAATCCGAGGGGATCGCCACATCATATTTGCTGGCGCCGCTGTCAATTTTCACGTACATGTCCTCATTGGTGTCAAATTCTTCATAAACGACCTGAATATCATATTCCGCCTCAAAATCCCGCAATACCTGGGGATCGATATAATCGCCCCAATTGAAGACGTTGAGGGTCGCCCGGCTGCCGCCGCAACCGGCCAGCAACGACATCAGCAAGGCGCCAATCAGGCCCGCTCCCATAATATTGAAGAATTTTTTCACTGTTGTATCAACTCTCCTTTACCAAAAAATTTTTTCCGATTCTCATTTTATCACATTTTTGCCGCCTGACAAAGCTAAAATCAAAAAAAGTAACCGCTCGGGGGGTAGGGCGCTGAGCGCCGGGGGCAAACCCGGGGGCGGTGGGCGCTGATTACGCGAGCTGAGCGGTGTAAGGCCCATTTAGCCTCACACCGGGGCCGGCCTCAACAGGCGCCCGGGGCCGCGTCATTCCGGCGCCAATATCCCGGCCCAGCTGCCCGCTTTCGCGCCCGGCTCACCGGTCAGTAATATGGGAAACAAACTACCCCGAACCGCCGGCCGCCCCGCCTGGCCGCCCGCCTCGTCGCCGGCGGCCCCGCCGACGACTTGATCCGCCGGGCCTGCCGTTTGGGCGGCGCCTATCGCGAAGGTCGCCTCCAGATAATTGTCGCAATGCCCGCTCCACACCCCTGGCGCGATCTCTTCCTCCGCCAGCGCCCATTGTCGGCGGCCGGCCCAGCTTTGGCCGTAACGCCGCCGCGAGTCAGCGTCCAGTTTGGCCAGCTCCCGGCAGCGCTCCTCCTTGATCGCTCGGGGGACTTGACCAGGCAAGGCGGCCGCCGCTGTGCCCGGCCGACGGGAATAAGCGAAGACATGCAAACGGCTGAACGCCATCCCGGCGATAAAAGCCAGGCCCGCCTCGAATTCCGCCGCCGTCTCGCCGGGAAAGCCCGCCATGATATCGGTGGTCAGGGCGATAGACGGGATCTCCCGCCGGATCTCCGCCACCTTCGCCCGATAATCCGCTGTCCCATAAGGCCGGTTCATCGCCTTCAGGACGCGATCCTGACCGCTTTGCAGCGGCAAATGCAAATGCTTGCAGGCATTGGGATAATCCCGCAGCAGCCCGATCAGCGCCGGGCTGGCCTCCATCGGCTCCAATGAGCCGAGGCGAAAACGCAGCCCCGGGTAGCTTTCCAGCAAAAGCCGCAGCAAGCCGGCCAACTGATCCCGCCGGCCCGTTTCCCAGCCGTAAGCGCCCAGATGAATGCCCAGCAACACGATTTCCCGGCAGCCGGCCGCCGCCAGCCGCTCTGTTTGTGCCACCGCCGCCGCCTCGTCCAGACTGCGCCATTCCCCCCGTACATAAGGGATAACGCAATAACTGCAAAACTGCCGGCAGCCGTCCTGTATTTTCAGCCCCGCCCTGGCCCGATCCAGCCCTTTGACAGTGGGCGCGGCGCCGGCGCCCGACTCTGCCCCGGCGCCGACCCACGGCGCCGCCACAAATCCCGGCGTATCCCCGGCTCCGGCCCCCAGCTCTACCACAGCCCCAGGCGCTATCCCGGCACCAGCCCCCAACTCCGCCACAGCTCCCGGCGCCTCCCCGGTGCCGCCAGCCCTCAGCTCCGCCCCAGCTCCCGGCGCCTCCTCGGCGCCCGGCTGCCCCCAGCGCCGCCGCCAGACCTCATCCGCCCAGGCCGGCAACCCTTCCTTTTCCCGATTGCCTAAAATCAGGTCAATACCCTCAATTTCCCGCAGCGCCGCCCCGTCGCTTTCCGCGTAACAACCGATCACCGCCAGCAGCGCCTGCCGGTTGTTTTTTTTCGCGCCCCGGATCATTTTCCGGGACTTTTGATCAGCCGCCTGGGTTACAGTGCAGGTATTCACGATATACAGCGCCGCCGGCTGATCAAACCCCACCGACCGCCAGCCCCGCCGCCGCATCTCGTCCAATATCGCCTGACTTTCCTGCTGATTGACCTTGCAGCCAAGCGTATACACCGCTACAGTTTTGTCCCTCACCATCATTCGCCGCCGTCCTAAGGAACTGTCGGTAAATAACTTGGATATATGACGCAGTATTTTTGTCGTCTGTCAAGGAAGGAAAGCCCGCCGCGTAGTAGCGCTACGCAAGGGGTTTGCTGACGCGGACAGACGGCAAAAAGACAAGTAAGATGTTCAAGTTATTTATCGACAGTTCCTAAGCGCCTCAATAACGCTCAACTTGCCGATTTGGCCCTCGGCAATCCTGGTCGCGGTAAATACTATGGCCAGTACGCCGGCCACGCTGACCAGGGCGGCGAGCCACGGATACGCGAAAGCCATCTCCCCCGAGCGCGTGAAGCCGGAATAAAGGATCACAACAAGCGCCGAACCAAGCGGGATCCCAAACAGCAGCGCGCGTACAGATGATAGAATGCTCTCATACCGCAGCATTTTCGATAGGTTCTTCCTCGACATCCCTATGCCTCTGAGCAGGGCAAACTCGCGGTTTCTCAGTCTGAT
>JAISDE010000063.1 GCA_031265035.1 Peptococcaceae bacterium
CTACCGGCGAAACCTGCTGTCCAGTGGCGTCTACGCCGTCTACCCCGACGGGGCGGTGGCGGCCTACATGACCTACTCCGACTGGGGAGTCCCGCTGACCGAGACAAAGACGGACATGAGTCACGCCGGCCTGGAGGGCATGGCCGACTACGGCGGCTATATAGCGAAAAAGGTGAGACAGCTGGAGTAAAAGTGGGAATTTACCAGTAAAAGTGGGAATGTGAAATTTTTCCGCCGCGCTTTGACTTTTTCGCTCAGGCGTTGTACAATCCATCATGGGCGATATTTTCGCCATGGGCGGTATTTTCGCCGCCCATTCTTATTTTGGGTTGGAGGCGTCATGGAGGAAAAGGGCAGGGCTACGGTGGTCGGGGCCGCCGGCATATTGATTTTGTCCACGATATTGTCCAGAATATTGGGTTATTCCCGGGATATTATCATCGCGGCGACCTATGGGCAAGGCAGCGTGACGGACGCCTACCAGGCGGCGTTCTCCATCCCCGATTTTTTATACAACCTGCTGGTAGGCGGGGCGGTCAGCGCCGCTTTTATACCGGTTTTTTCCAGTTATATCGCCACCGGCCGGCAGAAGGAGGGCTGGGAGACCGCCAGCACGGTATTTAATATCGCCGCGCCGGCGATGCTGGTCGCCGTATTGACGGCAGGGGCGCTGGCGCCTTATATTGTGGAGCGTTGGCTGGTGCCGGGGTTTCAGCCGGAATACATGGCGCTGACGGTCAGGATGACCCGAATTATGCTGATTCAGGCTTTTTTTATGGCTTTAAACGGCATCTCCATGGGCATATTGAATTCTTATCAGCATTTTTTGGCGCCGGCGGCGGCGGCGGTTGTGTACAATATTGTGATCATTTTTTTTGGCGTCGTATTGGGCCGGCGGCTGGGGATCACGGGGTTTGCCGTGGGGGTGGCGGCCGGCGGGGCGGCGCAGTTTTTGTTTCAGCTGGCCGGTTTGCGGCGGATTGGCTGGAAATATCAGCCGATCCTGCGTCTGGGGCATCCCGGCGTTCGGCGGATTTTTGTCCTGATGGCGCCGGTGGTGTTGAGCTTTACCATGACCCAGGTCGCTTTGTTCGCCCAGCAAAATATTTCTTCCTCCCTGGTCGGCGGCTCTTTGTCGGCGGTGCGCTTGGCGCAGCGGCTGATGCAGCTGCCGGTGGGGATTTTCGCCGTCACGGCGGCGATGGCGGTATTCCCTACCCTGACGGGACAGGCGGCCAGAGGGGAGATGAGCTTGTTCAAGCAATCCTTTTCCCTGGGGCTGCGGAGTATTTTTTTTATCACCGTCCCCGCGGCGGCGGGCCTGGCGGCCTTGAGCGGGCCGATTGTGCGGCTGCTGTATCAGCAGGGCAATTTTCGGCCCGAAAATACGGCGCTGACGGCCAATACCCTGACCTTCTTTTGCGTCGGGCTTTTCGCCTACGGTGGCATTCATCTGATGAACAGGGTGTTTTACGCCCTGCAAAATACCTGGATCCCGGTGGCGGTGGCCGCCGTCGCGATGGCGCTCAATATCGGGCTAAACGTTTTGCTGATTGGGCCCTTGGGCACCGGCGGCCTGGCGCTGGCTTATTCCGCGGCCGGCATCGCTAATTTGACCCTGCTGATTTTGTTGGCCAGATTTAAGATCGGCCCTCTCGGCGGCCGGCAGCTGTTGGCCTCCTGGGGGAAAACCGTCGGGCTATCCCTGGTGATGGCCGCCGCTGCCTATGCCACCGCCGCCGGGCTGGAGCGTTACCTGGTGGACGTGACGACGAAGCTGGGGCAAGCGCTTCAGGTCGCGGGCGGCGGGGCGGCGGGGGTGGCCGTGTTTTTCGCCGGGGCGGCGATTTTGCGGATGGAGGAAATTGCTATGGTGAAAAAGTTATCGCGGCGAAGGAAGCAGAGAGGCGAAGGAAGCGAATATAAGAAATGATGATTGAGACGAGAAAAGAGAATTTGCCGCCGGCGGATGTGGATACGGGGAGCGGGGCGGACACTGGCGCCGCGGCTAAGGCCATCGCCGAGATAGATACGGATACGGCTCCGCTCGCCGGCGATATGGCTCCGCTTGCCAGCGAGCCGGTTCCGCCCGACGCGGCGGATCGCCTGGGAAGCGAGCCGGTGGGCAGGCTGCTCCTGCGCTTTTCGGCGCCGGCGATCACGGGTATGCTGGTCAACGCGCTGTATAATGTGGTGGATCGGATTTTCGTCGGCCGGGGCGTGGGCGAGACGGCCCTGGGCGGCCTGACGCTGGTAATGCCGCTGATGACGGCGGTGATGGCCTTCGCCTTGTTGATCGGCGTGGGCACGGCGAACCTGATTTCCATGCGGCTGGGCCAGCGCCGCCGCCCGGAGGCGGAGCGGGCCTTGAATCACTGTTTTTGGCTGTTGCTGGGCGCCGGGATTTTGGTGATGATCGCCGGCCTGCTTTTCCTGGAGCCATTGCTGGCGCTGTTGAGCGCCCAGGAAGACAGCGCCGCCATATTTTACGCCCGGGGTTATATCAAGGTGATCCTTTACGGCTCGGTTTTCTGGCTCATGTCCTTTGGGCTTTCCCATTGCGCCAGGGCCCAGGGCTTTCCCGCCGTCAGCATGGGCAGCATGTTGATTGGCACCGGCATGAATTGTGTTTTGGATCCCCTCTTTATTTTTGTCTTTCATTGGGGCGTGGAGGGGGCGGCGCTGGCGACGGTTATCTCCTGGCTGGCCTCCACGGTCTGGATATTGGCCTTCAGCCTCAGCAAAAGGGCGATCATTTCCCTGCGCCCCCTGGCGCACAAATTCGCCTTGCCCATGGCGCGCCAGATCTTTTTGTTTGGCGCGGCCCAATTCTTTTTGCAGCTGGCCGTCGCCTTTGTCCAGGCGGTTTACAACGGCAGCGTCAGCGTTTACGGCGCCATTGAGCTGGGCGGGGCCAACGGCGGCGACGTGGCCCTTTCCGGCATGAATATTTTGCACTCGATTATGACCCTGATCCTGATGCCCATTTTTGGGATCAATCAAGGGGCGCAGCCGATATTAGGCTATAATTACGGCGCTAAAAAATTCGCCAGGGTATTGCGGGCCTATATCTACGCCGTGCTAGCGGCGACAGTGGTGAGCAGCGGCGGTTTTCTGCTGTCCCATATCTATCCCGAGGGCATCGTGGACTTATTCGCCCCCAATGGCAGCGCGGCCCTGCTGGCTTTCGCGCCAAAAGCGATCAGGACTTACACGCTGGCCCTGCCGCTGGTGGGCTTCCAAATCGTTTCCGCCAATATGTTCGTGGTGACCGGCCGGCCCAAGACCTCCTTGCTGCTGTCCATGACCCGGCAATTGATCCTTTTGATTCCCTGCATTTTGCTCTTTGGCTGGCTGGGCGGGTTAAACGGGGTGCTGTGGGCGACCCCGACGGCGGACAGCCTGTCGATCCTGCTTACCGCCCTTTTAATCATTAGGGAGCTGCGGGTTCTGCGGCGGGCGGCCAGCGCTTTGTGACATCGGGAGTCAGATCAGGCGAGCGGGTAAAATCCAGACATTCTCGCTCAAGGGCAGCCGTTCCCGAGCCAGGCAAATCAACGCGCCGGTTCCCGCCTTTTTCCCCGGTATTTTATCTAAGAGGCGAAAAGCCCGGGTCATGGATCTCACCGGATCGGCGGTAGTCTTGATCTCTACCGGGTAGAGAGATTCGCCGTCCTCGATCAGCAGGTCGATCTCGTTTTTATCCGCGTCCCGGTAGTAGTACAACGGCGGTTTTACGATGCCATCATTGTAGTAACTTTTGAGAATCTCGGCGAAGACAAAGCTCTCAAAAATATGCCCCCACATGGCGCCGTTGAGCAACTGCTCCGGCGTATTCCAGCCCAGCAGCCAGCAGGCCAGCCCC
>JAISDE010000077.1 GCA_031265035.1 Peptococcaceae bacterium
CGGCGCTTTATAAAAAACGTAAGCGTCCCTAAGCGCGGACACATAATTTTCCACCGTGACAGACGTTGTTTTCCGCCCGAAAGAGGTCAGGCTGTCCGCGATTTTATTGGAGGACACGATATTGCCGATATTGTCGAATAAAAACCGCGTCACGCTTTCCAGCAGCTCCACATCGGCAATTTTTTTCCGGGCGACAATATCCTTGAGCAACACGGTATTGTATATGCCGCGGATATAATCGGAGCGCGTGCCGTCGTCGGCGATGACGGCCGCCTGAGGAAACCCGCCATTCAGATAATAAAACGTAAACGCCTCCCTCTTGTCCTGGCCGCCCCTCAACTCAAAATATTCCGCGAAAGACAAGGGCAGCATGTTGATCTCAATATACCGCCCGGAGAGCAGGGTCGCCAGATCGCCGGAAAGCAGATGGGCGTTGGAACCGGTGATATAAACATCCACATCGTCTTTGATATACAGGCTGTCAACCACCTTTTGAAACTTAGGCACGCCTTGGATCTCATCCAGGAAAACAAAGGTCTTTTTCCCGACGGCCAGCCGCGCCGTCACATACTCGTACAACGCGTGGTAATCAAGCAGAGGCTCATATCGCATATCCTCAAAATTTATGGAAATGATTTGATCGTCGCCCACGCCGTGTTGTCTCAAGTATGCCTGAAACAACAGCAGCAGAGTGGATTTACCGCAGCGGCGGATTCCGGTTATGACCCGGATGATCTTCTCATCTTTCATCTTGATAAGTTTGTTCATGTATTGCCCGCGCTGGATCATGTAAACGCCTCGTTTCTCTAGTCATACTTATTCTAATCACCCTTATAATATAGCATGGTTAGGAGAGATCGGCAAAACTTTTTTAAGCGCGATATAAAAACTTGCTAATGTCGAATAGTTTTTTAAGTAGCGACCTACGCCCGCGCTGGCGTAGGTCGCTTTTACAATGTTAATTCGGCATCCGAATTGATTTTAAATCAATTTTAAATTAAATTAATTTACGAAAATATGTTGCAATTTTTGCTAAACTATACTACAATAAATTCGTAAAATGTAATATACTGTTTCGTAAACACATTGCTCATTAAACATGCCACTCAACAAACACATTGCCGAGTAAACAGATTGTGTCAAGGAGGGCGCTTTGAGATATCTCTTTCGCGACGCGGATATTATTACCCTGGACGAAAACAGCGCGGTGCCGCGAAGCTCAAGCCTGGTTGTAAACGGGCCAAGGATTGTCTATGTTGGAAACGAGCCGCCCCCCATACCTTTTGACCGCGTTATTGACTGCGCCGGCAAAATCATCATGCCGGGGTTGGTAAACGCGCACACCCATACTCCCATGGCGCTGCTGCGGGGTATGAGCGACGACTGTTCCCTGGAGGATTGGCTGAGTCGCGTGATTTGGCCGGTTGAGTCGGCGCTGACCAAAGGCGATATTGCCTGCGGCACACTGCTGGCCGCCGCGGAAATGCTCGCGTATGGGACGGTTTCTTTTTCCGATATGTATCGCCACTCGGATACTGTCGCCGAGACGGTCGCCACCACAAAAATGAAGGCGAACATTTGCGAGAGTATCACCAATGGGGAGGACAGCGGCATCGGGCGACTGGAGCGGGTCAGGGAATCAATACGGATGATTGATCGCTGGAACGGTTGGGGTGACGGGTTGATTCGCTGCGACACCAGCATCCAAAGCATCTTTCAGACTACTCCCGCCTTGTGGGAGTTTATCGCCGCTCTGGCGGGGGAAAAAGGGGTTGGCGTCCATATCCATCTCGGGGAGACCAAAGACGAGCGGGAGAACTGCGAGAAAAGATACGGCAAAACTCCCACTCGCTTGCTCTATGACGCGGGTGTATTGAAAAACCGGGTTGTCGCCGTCCACGGAACCTATTTGGACGGGGCGGATATCGAGATATTGGCGGGATGCGGGGCCCATATTGTTCACGACCCTGCCAGCAATCTGAAAACCTGCTGCGCGACCGCCAGGTTAAAACCGTTTCTGGACAAAGGGATCAATGTAGCGCTGGGAACTGATGGCGTATGCTCCAACAATTCCGGCGACCTGTTCGCGACGATGAGACAAACGGCTCTGTTGCAAAAAGCCTTTGAGAACGATCCGGCATGGATGACAGCCAACCAGACACTGCGCCTCGCGGTCGCGGGCGGCTGGGCCTCTCAAGGCAGGGCGGGCGAAAGCGGCGTAATAGCGGCGGGAAAGGACGCCGACCTCATTATTTTAAATGGGGAACATCCCGGGCTTTGGCCGAATTATGACCCGGTTACGACAGCGGTTTATGCCGCCCAGGGCGGCCATGTAGAGACGGTAATGGTTCGGGGCGAGATTCTTTACAATAAAGGGGAATACTTGACGATAGACATGGAAAAGCTCCGCCATGATGTTAGCCAATTCGCGCGAAAGGCGCGGTCGCGCGTCTGGTATTAACAAATCCAAATGCTTATAATACGGAGGGAGGATATTTATGAAAAAGTCGTTGTGTATGATTCTGGCCATTTTTCTGGTATTGGCGCCGCTGGGCGGTTGCGGAGACAGTGGTACTACACAGGGGTCAGCGGGTACTCCCGCTGCCGGTGGGATGTCCGGGGAGGGGGAGCGCGTACCCATCACAATGTGGTTTTGGGCCGCGGCGCCTTTCCAGCGAGACGCGTTTCAGGCCCACCTGGTGGATGCCTTCAACAATTCCCAGGACGAGTACGAATTGATCCTGGAATTCCAGGAAGGCGTGGACGACAATATCAGCGTCGCTTTGTCCGCCGACCAGGGGCCGGACATCGTCTACGGCTCTGGGCCAGCCTTCGTGGGCGGCTTCGCCGGCGGCGGGAAGCTGGCCAACCTGGATAAATATGCCGAAAAATACGGTTGGGCCGACCGTTTGCTTTCGCCCTTTTACGACGCCTGCACCGTGGACGGCAGCCTGTACAGCATTCCCGGCGGTCTCACCTCCACCGGCTACTGCTTCAATCAGAAGGTGCTGGACGACAATGGTTGGACTCTGCCTACCACCGAGGCGGAATTGGTGTCCATCCTGGATCAGGCTCAGGAGCTGGGGATGTACTCGGCTCTCACCGGCGGTAAGGATTGGCGCCCAACCAATGAGTTGTTTGTCAACATCTTCCTCGCCCATTACGCGGGGCCGGAAGTGGTTTATCAGTGCCTGACGGGGGAACGGCCCTGGAACAACGAGTACGTGATAGAGGCCCTTAAAATGTGCGATGATTGGTACCAGAAGGGTTATTTCGCCGGTGACGATTACTGGAATCTGGACTACAGCGAGGCCGCCCAGCTGTTCGTTAATGAGCGATCCCCTTTCTGGTTTGGCCCTACCTTGCTGTTCCAGTTCATCCAGCGGGAGGCTGACCCCTCCCAGACGGGAGGCATTAAATTCGCCAATTTCCCCAACTTCCGGGAGGGTTTACCGGATCCCGTCTATGACATCGGCGCGGTATGCTCCTACTCGATCAACGCCGCCAGCAAGAACCCCGACGGCGCCGCCATGGTGCTGGATATGATGCTGACCCCGGAATTCGCGGGCAATATGTCCAAGGCTTGGGCCGGCTACTGGGGCATACCCATCCGGGATTTGTCCAATATTGATATGAGCGGCGCTGGCGCGCTGAACCTGAATTACCTGGAAGCCTGTTTTGAGATCGTCGAGACAGTGGATAACGGTAATTTTAGCTACAACGCGGCTACCTTTTTCCCGGCCTCCACTTTCCAGCGTGTCATTGATATCGACACCGTATGGGAAGGCGTCGCCACCGTAGAGGAACTGGTGGTGGAAATCGACGCGGCCTACAAGGACGATGTGGACGCCAAGCTGGTGCCGTCAATTCCCCGTACCGGACGGTAACTCGGTAAATCGCGGCCTGAGCGGCTGGCGCCCGCGGGGCGGGTACCGGCCGCCCGGGCATTTCGCGCCTTGGCGCTTCCCGGCGCCTAAAACAAAAGAAATCATGGGAGCGCGTCAAATGACCGGCATGGAAAGGTATGGTTTTGAGCTTGAAAAGAAATAAAAACGCCATTTTTCTGGTGTTGCCCGCCGTTTTAGTCAGCATGAGCGTGGTGCTTGTGCCAGCGATCATGACCTTTTATACTTCGCTGACCAATTGGAACGGGTTTACTGCCGATATGGAGTTCATCGGGCTGGAAAATTTCCGATACCTGTTTAACAACAAGTATTTTTGGACCGCTCTCACCAACAATATCATCTGGACCTTCCTGTTTCTCACGATTCCGGTGGTCATCGGTATGGGCGCCGCGCTGCTCATCCTGAACCGCAAAAGGGGCCGCGACGCGTTGCAGGTAGTGTTCCTGCTACCCTATGTGTTGTCCTCCATTGTAAACGCCTTAATCTGGAAAAACGTGATCTACGCCCCCCTTTCCGGTGTGGTAGCGTGGTTGAACAACACATTTGGGCTGGGGATACCCGCTCTTTTGACCACCCGGGGCACGGCGCTTTTCGCGGTGGCGGGAGTTGACATCTGGCACTACTGGGGGTTCCTTTGCATCGTTTATTTCGCCGCCCTCAGGCAGGTGCCGACGGATCAGGTGGAAGCTGCCAAGCTGGACGGCGCCAATTTTTTTCAACAGTTCCGCTATGTTTACTATCCGCACATAAGGCCAACCTTCCTTCTCTTATCCATTATGATTATAATATTCTCTTTTCTCGCGTTCGACTACGTCAAGCTGCTTACCGAAGGCGGGCCGGCCCACGCGACCGAAATGCTGGGAACGCTGGCGTACACTTTGGCCTTTAAAGAATTCAAATTGGGCAGGGCCTCCGCGGCGGCGTTGTTTATGAGCCTGTTTGGGTTGATCGCCTCGGGTATCTATATCAAGATCAATCAGTCGGAGGAGAGATATTAAGTTATGAGGATGAAAAGGGTTTCCGCGGTTATTCAATGCCTCATCATCTCATTGCTGGTGTTCATCGTGGTGATGCCGCTGCTGCTGGTGCTCATCAACAGCTTCAAGCCTCACAACGCCATAGTGGCCAACCCGATGGCTTTGCCCGCCGGGCTGTATCTGGATAATTTCGTCACAGCCTGGAAGTACGGCAGCTTTGTTTCCGGTTTTGTCAACAGTCTCAAGGTCGCCGGCACAACGGTATTGGTGACCTGCGTCGTCTCTTTTTTAGCCGGGTACGGTTTGGGGACAAAACGGTTTCCCGGTGAGAACGCTGTAAAGACTTACCTGCTGGTAGCTATGACCATACCTTTGCAGCTTTTTCTTTTCCCCTTGTACTCCGTCCTGGCCCGACTGAATCTGATTGGTAACGTGTACGCGGTCGGACTCATCATCGCTGCCGTCAATATACCCCTGGCGGTCATGCTGATGCGCACGTTTTTTCTGAATGTCCCACTGGAGATCGAGGAGTCCGCCCGGGTGGACGGAGCGAACGGATTTCAGATCCTCCTTAGGATTATGCTGCCCATGGTGATGCCGGGGCTGATCACGGTGGCCGTTATTGTGGGGTTGAACGCCTGGAACGAGTTCTTGCTTTCCTCCACCTTTCTGCAAGGCGCCGGGAATTATACCCTCAACCTGAACTACCGCGCGCTGGGAACCGGCAAAATGGCCGCCGACCAAGGCTTGGTAATGGCCGGCGCCCTGATCATCATCACACCGGTCGTCACCTTCTTTTTGGCTTTGCAGCGCTATGTGGTGGATGGACTGGTATCCGGGGCGGTAAAAGGTTGAGAACACTGAGGATAGGGTTGATAAAACTGAGTATGGATTGAGGGTAGACTGAGGATGAATAGACTGAGGATGAATAGGATAGGTAGGAGAGATAGGAGAGTCCCAGCGTGAAAGAAAACCTTGATAACCCCATGCGCCGCAATGTGATGGATGTGCCCGGCCTGTGCGTCGCCCAATGCGCCGCCATCGAGCCGGCGACGCGACTGTTGCTCTCTACACCCGAAATTTTCGCTGTATCGCGGGTGCTGCTGACCGGCTGCGGCGATTCCTACGCCGCGGGAAAGGCGATGCAATACGCGTTTCAGACGCTGGCGGGTATCCCGGCCGAGACAGTAGCGGCTATTGACCTGGCCCGGCACATGGAGGGGGAGACCCTGTCCCGCCGCGGCGGCGCTACTTTAGTCATCGCCGTCAGCAATTCCGGGGGCGTAGCCCGAGTGGGGGAAGCGATGGAGCGGGCCGGTAAATATGGCTGTCTGACGCTGGGCATCACAGGAAAGCCCGATTCCCTGCTGGCCCGCGTATCCCAGAAGACGCTGCCCCTCAACATCCCGCCCTTTGAGTCGGGAAACGGGATACGCTCTTACCTGGTGGCCATGCTGTCGCTGGCCCTAGTGGCTATCCGCCTGGGGGAAGTGAGGGGCCGGTATACCATGAGCGCGGCGGCGGGCTTCCGGGGGGAAATCTGTAGTTGGGCGAAGGAAGTAGAAAAACAGCTTGGGCAGCTGGATGAGCAAATGATGGCGATAGCGAGGCGGCAAAAGGACAAGGCCATGTATAACTTTGTCGGCGCGGGGCCGGATTTCGCCGCCGCCTGGTTTGGGCACGCCAAAATCGTTGAGGCTACGGGAGATTTCGCCCATTGCGCTGATCTTGAGGGCTGGGCGCATCTGGACTGTTTCTTCCGGCGCCTCGACGATATGTTCACCGTAATCACCGTCGGGGAGCAAAGCCCCTCTCTGGGCAGGACTCGGGAAGTGATCGACGCTATACGCGGCATGGAGGCGCCCTTGTGTGTGGTAAGCGACGGGAATGCCTTGGGCTTGCCGGCGTCAGACCTGGTCACGCTGCCCCGGGCGCCCCATGAGTGGCTGCGCCCGTTGTTCAATTATCTGCCCGCCAGTCTGTTGGCGGGCTACCTATGCGAGTTGAAAGGTGAGGCTTATGGCAGGGGCGCCACCGGACGCTGGGCCATTTGCGGGACCACCGACCTGCTGACCAACAGCCAATACCAAGTGGATTGAGGGAGGACGCCGTTGATTGAAGGCCGTTGATTAAAGGAGGACGTCATGGTTTATGAAACCAATATCGAGACCCAAAAAGACCAGGTACTCTCCCTGACAGAGCGGGTGGAGAGCCTGGTGGCGGCAAGCGGGGTACGGGAGGGGATGTGTTTTATCACCGTCCCCCATACCACGGCCGGCCTGATCGTCACTTCCAAGTATGACGAGGCGGATTTCGCCGACATCAAAAACGAGCTGCGGCGCCTGGTGCCTACCCGGGTGGATTTTTGCCATCAGTTTGACACGCCGGAGGATGCCGCCGGCCACATCAAATCGGCGCTGACAGGTGTGTCATTGGCCATCATAGTTACCAGGGGCAGGTTGCTTTTGGGTAGCTCCCAAGGCATCTTTTTCCTGGAATTCGACGGGCCTCGCGGCAGAAAATACCATGTGAAAATCATGCCGGATTGAGATACCGGCTGGTAATACCGATTTGAAATACCGGCTGGTAATACCGATTTGAAACACCGGCTTGAAACACCAGCTTTAATAAGGAGATATTATCAATATGACCAATAAAAGAAAATTGATTTTAGATTGTGACCCGGGCACCGACGACTCGCTCTGTATCATAATGGGGCTTCTGCACCCGGAAGTGGAGTTGTTGGCCATTACCGCCGAGAGCGGGAATCTGCGGGCCGATGTTTCCAGCGCCAACGCCCGACGGATTTTGGAGTATATGGGGTGTACAAATGTGCCCGTCTGCCGGGGGATTCTGCATTCTTTGGTAAGGCCCCATCCGGCCGACCCCTATTCCCACGGTGAGGACGGATTGGGGAACCACTTTTTTCCCGCGCCCCAAATACAGGAAAGCCCCCAGCCGGCCGCCATGATGATTGTCGACCAGGTGCTGGCGCACCCGGGAGAGGTGACGTTGGTATGCACCGCGCCCCTGACCAACGTGGCGCTGGCGATGATGCTCAAACCGGAGATCATCCCTCTGATTAAAGAGATATATCATTTGGGCGGGGCTTATGGGGTAACGGAATACGCCTTTTTGAACGCCACCGGCGATAACCCCATGAGTGAGTGGAACGTGTATGTGGATCCCGAGGCGGCCAAGGTGGTATATGGCTCGGGCGCCAAGGTGACTACTATTGGCCTGGATATCGCCTTCAACCCCGACGCGGTCAACATCGGCCCTCACTCTATCCGGGCCTTGGGGCAAGTGGGGACAAAAGCCTCAAAATACGCTCTTGAGATCATCGCTTTTATAGATAAAAATAATTCCATCCCGGAGCGAGGCGTCTTCAACAACGGCCCCATAGACACCGGCGCCATGTGCGCTTTCCTCTGCCCCGAAATTATCCAAACCAGGGAAATCCGTATCGCGGTGGACACGGGCCAGCGTCTTACCCGGGGCATGACGATCTGGGACAGGCGTCTCCATTTCCAGTGGGAGGAAGGGCTTTACCCTATCCGCACAGCTGTCTCAATGGATTCTGAAAAATATCAGGAGGTATTTGTGGCGGCTTTAAGCGGAAAAAGTGTATAATAAGGACTAGTTCCATAATAAGTTGTGAAATCTCGCGCAGAAATTTTGCCGTCAGACAAGGCGGAGGAAGGAGGCATACCCGGGGTGGTATGGCGACTGACGACAACGCGGTCTGACGGCAAAAGGGCAAGCG
>JAISDE010000092.1 GCA_031265035.1 Peptococcaceae bacterium
TTGTAAATACATTATTTTTGTATCTACACCCCTATATTTCTTATTTTCTTGACTTGATATCAATATTTTGATAATATATACGCATATTAACGTTCGGAGGAATTTTCATGGTAACCATCAGACGTAGCTCAGACCTGCGCAATAAATACAATGAAATATCCAACTTCTGCCACACATACAACGAGCCCGTCTTCATCACCAAAAATGGCGCCGGTGATTTAGTCGTGCTTTCCAATGCGGAATATGAGCGCCTTTCGGGGAAACACGAATTATATTGTTTGTTAGAAGAAGGCTATGCCGCCATGAAAGAAGGAAAGGGCTCGCCCGCCTCAGAGGTATTCGACTCCATTGAAACCGCGGGGAATGGCGGAATTTGCTTTGAATGATATAGGCTTGAGATCCATCACCTTGGCAATAAAAGCGCCGGCATCTTTTTGAGAAATGTCCGGCGCTTTTATCATTTATTTACTTTACGATCACCCCGTCTCGGCGGGGAGATATCGCCCTTAACTGTCGCTTTTTGACTTCCGCCGCTTCGCGAGCGTGACGAGCGCCGCCGCGGAGACTACCAGCAGAGCGCCCCACACGGCTGACTCTTTGCCGTCGCTGGTTTGCGGCGAGTCGAAAGCGCCCAGGGGCGGGAACTCGTCAAAAATCCACTCACCGGTGTCGGGGTCTTGTGTCCATCTGCCCAGCGGCACGCCGTCGGCGTCCAACTCAATGAAGCTGCCGTCATCCTGGGGAACCAACTCACCTAGCGCGGGCGGCAGCTGCGCGGGCGGCTCCTGGTTGTTGCCTTCGCCACCTTCACCATCACCTTCACCATCGCCGCCACCAACGATGCCGTCATCGCCGCCGCCGTTGTCACCACCGGTGCCATCATCGCCGCCACCACCGCCGGTGCCATCATCGCCGCCGCCACCGGTGCCGTCATCGCCACCGCCGCCACCGGTACCTTCGCCGGGCTTGTTAACGAACGCTTCTCCTAATGCTCTCGCTATGCCTTCTACGTCGCTGATAGTTCGCCTACTACTGTCGGTAAAATAAAGCTGGCCGAATGAGACCGTAATATTTCTTGAAGCGGCTGCAATATAACCAGTAGGGGAGCCCTTTTCCTCCAAAGTATACGTATATCCGGATGGGATGTCGCGGAAATAGACTTTGCCGGTAGATGTAAGATCCTCTGATTGATCGGGGCCATATGTATAAATCTTGCCATTTTCATTGCGCCACAACTCGAATATAGCGCCCGTGAGGTATTCTCCATCGGTATCGCTGCCCGTTTTCGTGAAATAAAAATCCGGCGCGGCGTAGGCTTGTACTCTTGGAACATCGAATAGGGCTTTCGGGAGATCCGTATTCGGATCGTTCCATTTATCATCGCCATCAAAAGTATACGTCAGAATCGTACTGCCATTTGTATCGTATAAGAAATCTTCCTCGCCATTAATTTCAGAAAGAGGTCTATCTATTGAGCCAAATTTGAAAGAGCTAATAGTGTTGTCGATTTTAATCCTGTATTTCGCTGTGAAGGTTGTGGTTTTGCTACTACCATCACCCTCGTCTACATCTGGATCGTCATGGAGCAAATACCATGTTATTTCGCCCTTGGGGCTTGTTGGCGATCCAGAAGATGGCGATGACGGCGGCGTGTACTTGAGTTTTATCTCATCCTTATCGTTCTTTATATCATCATCGTATTGACTAAATATTTCCCCGTTACCGCCTGCGACAATGAAACCCTGAAAATCAATATTGCCACCCATTGGGTCATCGACTTTCCAAACATATGGCGCGGGATCCGTGATCGTGATTGCTATATTCTTGAACAAAGCGCTTAATTCGCCGCCAATGTTATCGTGGTCATATAATATACCTACGGCGTTGGTTTCGCTATCGATATTAGAAATTTCTTTCTCCAAATATTCTTTCGCCTTTGTTTTTTCATCACTTGTCAAAGTCGTTGAAATTCCTGAATACCATATGGTGTGTATCGGTATATTAAGTTGATTATTGCCGCTGCCTGTTATCCTTTGCGCCGCGCCGCGCCCGTAATTTTGACCACTCTGGGTAGGGCCACCACTACCAGGTATGCTTCCCGCCCGGGCGCCGGAGATTTTCTTCCCGCCGTTGTCATTGGTGGGGGAACCATTATATTGACCAACTGAATGGTTACCACTAATTCTGTGGTTCGGGCCGCCGTCCGTCATAAAGATCACGTATTTTTCTACATCACTATAACCTTCACCATAATTCCTAAACAGATACCGCGCCAACTCTAAAGCGGCCTCGTAGTTTGTGCCGCCTCTGCTACTAGTTAAAATCGCCGTGTCAGAGTCAATAGTTTTATCTGCGTCTTTCCAACCGGTTGTCGTCGCGTCTATCGCAAATTTAACCACCGCGATTCTACGTATGGTTTCATCTGAAGTCACATTTTTGAATTCATTAATGAATGCTCTCGCCGCTGTTTGCACATTACTTGCCGCGCTTCCCAAGCTTGATGAATAATCCAGTACCAGTATGGCCGCCACATTGGGTTCCTCAAATATTTCTCTTATATTCTCCTTAGTCTTCACCGTTAGCGTTATATCGAACATGTTTTCGATAATATTTCCATCGTCATCCTCAACTAAAGCGGCTTGCTTGCTGATTTCCAGTTTGCCCTCAGTTCCATCAACCGCAGTTAAACCCTTGCCAGCGTATACAACTTGAGTCGCTGTCTCACCAGGCGTCTCGTCACCCTCAGCGGCCACCAACATGCCGGAGGTGGCAGCGCTGAGTAACAGCGCTAAAGTCAGCGTCAACGCGATACCGGATAATAGCTTGCCTGTTTTGATTTTCATTCAGAATTCCCCTCTCTTTCATAACTTGGGCGACATGGGCAAATACACATATTCCCGGCGGCTTCTCACAGAGGTGATGTAACAGTTTTCTCTAAATGTTACATAGCGCGCGTCCATTGCGAGAGAAGGGTTTCCAAACAAAAAAAGCGGCGCTAACTTGCGCCGACGGGGAAGGAGACGAGATTTAGACGATAGAAAAAGCTTGCTACTACAACAAAAATAAAGCGAATGTAACATTTAGAGAAAAATGTTACATTCGCTTGGCCATACTTCTTGGCCGTACTTATGCCTGGCGCGCCCGGTCGCGGATTGTTTACTGTAGCATACTGATTATACCACAATTGAAACAAAAAACCTATTATTGCTACAAAATTTTCCGGTAAAATCCGGCAAAATCCGGCAAAACTTAGCAAAAGCTGGCAAAAATTCGGCAAATGCCGGTCAGATCCCACGGATCAGCGGCGCTTTTTCGTTTGCCAGCAAGCATTCCTGCTATTTGTAAATAATTTGTTAAACTTTTCAAGACTGCCAGTCTCCTTAACGGCCGGCCGCCTTGACACCCCTCGCCCTCCCGGGCTATAATTCGAATTGAGGTAATAAAAATTATGCGATATTTCAACATAGCGGGCCCCTGCAACAAAACCGAGCACTACATGATCGAGGCGTCCTCCCGTCTTAGCGGGGTTGAGACGCTGATCGACATGAAGCAATATTTTGTCATACACGCCGCTCGCCAGAGCGGGAAAACCACGTATCTGCGGGACTTGGCCGGGCGCTTAAACGCTTCCGACAAGTATTACGCCCTGTACTGCTCCCTTGAGAGCTCGCGGGGCATAACAAGCCCGGAAAAAGTGATTCCCGCCGTAATACGCGCTATTAAACTGGCCCTTAAATACTCAAATTTTCCCCTGACGGATAAATTCGCCGAAAAAGCCGACTATAATGATTACAATATTGTATTAAGAGAGTCCCTGACAGATTATTGTATATTATTGGACAAACCCTTGGTCATACTTTTTGACGAGGCGGACTGCCTGAGCGAGGGCGGATTGTTATCCTTTCTCAGACAATTGCGGGACGGCTACGTGAGCCGCTCCGACATACCTTTCGTACACTCGATAGCGCTAGTCGGAATGCGGAGCGTCCGCGACTATAAGGCGCGGTCTCGGGACGGGGGCGACACATTGGGCTCCGCCAGCCCGTTTAATATCGTCGCGAAATCACTCACCTTGCGAGACTTCACAATAGATGAGATTCGGGGGCTATATCGGCAGCACACCGATGAGACGGGGCAAATATTTGAGGAAAACGCGATAAAACTGGTCTACAGTCAGACCAGGGGTCAGCCCTGGCTGGTCAACGCTGTCGCCCGGGAGGTAACTATGGAGGAGACGCCGCCAGCCGACCGTCCCAAGCCCATTATTACCGCCCAATTGATCGAGGACGGGATCCAGGCCATAATCCTGCGCCGGGACACACACATAGACAGCCTGCTGGAACGGTTGAGAGAGAGGCGGGTACGAAAAATAATAGAGCCCATAATCATGGGCGGTTACGTTGAGGATCGGCTCTCGGATGATTTTCAGTATGTCAAGGATTTAGGGTTAATCAGTGACGAGAACGAGCGGCTTGGCCCCGCTAACCCAATATACGCCGAGGTCATAACCCGCGCTCTGACTTATACCGCGCAACGAACGCTGACGGAGGATAACGGCGCCCGCCAGCTTCCCCAGTATATGAGAGACGGGCGCATAGACATGGACTATCTCATGCGCGACTTTCAGCAGTTCTGGCGCGAGAACAGCGATATCTGGCTGAAACGCTTCGACTACGACGAGGCGGCGCCGCATTTGATTTTGATGGCGTTTTTGCAGCGGGTAATCAACGGCGGCGGCCAGATAATTCGCGAGATGGCGGCGGGGCGAGGCAGGCTGGATTTATGTGTCGTCTATGAGGGCCAAAAATACCCCATAGAACTCAAACTGTGGCGCGGGGAGAAAAGCCGGGCGCTAGGCATTGAGCAGACGCTGCGGTATATGGACGTTTGCGGCGCCGCGGAGGGCTGGCTCGCGATCTTTGACCGGGACCCCGGCGCCAGCTGGGACGAGAAAATTTATCTGGCGAAGGAAACGGCTCAAGGGAAGACCGTTACTATTGTGGGACTGTAGAGCGTCGCGTGGTAATAAGGTGATATGTCACGTAGGGTAAAAAAGGGTATAAAAGGGTAAAAAAGCGCGTAAAAATTTGATTCGCGCTTAATTACCCTATAGTTTTCTTGGGGAAATGATGATAAAATAAGCTGGTATACGTAGTCATGGGAAGGAGTGGGCGGCCGCGGGGCGATATGAGCAGGGCGGCTGGCGCTGGCTGGCCAGCAAAGGCGTGATTTGGGCGGAGGCGCCGCTTCTGATGGATACCGGTTTGGTCAGGCAAGGCTTTTCCGGCCGTTTGGGCGGAGCGGCGGTGGCTGACGCCGGTGCCGAGGCCAGCGCTGGGGCAGTAGCTGACGCTGAGGCTGACGCTGAGGCTGACGCCGGAGCCGGAGCCGGAGTTAGCGCTGGAGCTAGGGCTGAGGCCAGCGCCGGGGGGGCAGTAGCTAGCGCTAGCGCCGAGGCTGGCGCTGATGCCAGCGCCGTCGCCGGAGCCGGGGCTGGGCCGTTTGGCTATGGGGACGGCGGGCCGTTGAATCTCGGTTATTCCGCCGGCCAGGCCCCGTCGCTGGTGCTGGAAAACCGGCGGCGGCTGGCGGCGGCGGCGGGGTTTAGCCTGGCGAGTTGGCGCGGCCTGCGACAGGCGCACGGCAAGCGGATCGTGTTGGTCGCCGGCGCCGGTATGGGCAACGCGGAGCCGGGGGCGCCTCTGCCGGAGGCCGACGGGCAGATCACGCGGGACGCCGGGGTTACGCTGATTACCCAGCACGCGGATTGCGTGCCCCTGTATTTTTTAGATCCGGGGCGCCAGGCTGTGGGGTTGGCTCACGCCGGCTGGAAAGGTACGCTGCTGGATATCGCCGGGGCCATGGTACGGGCGATGGGCGAGGCTTTCGGCAGCCGGCCGGGCGATTTGCTGGTAGCGATAGGCCCCGGCGCGGGGCCTTGTCATTATGAGGTGGATGAGCCGGTTTTGGCGCCGGCCCGGGAAAGGTTCGCCGCTATGCCGGGAGCGCTGGAGAGCGTCACGCGGCCCTCGGGCCGGCCGGGGCGAGCCTGGTTGGATCTTTGGCGGGCCAACGCTTTGCTGCTGACGGCCAGCGGTGTGCTTTGGGAGCGCATATCTGTCGCCGGCCTTTGTACAATTTGTTGTAATGATCGTTTGTTTTCTCACCGCCAAGGCGACAGGGGCAGGCAAGTGGCGTTTATCGGGCTTTCCTGATAAAAAATACGACTGAGAGACGATAGAGGGTATGGGGACAGAGCGGGGGGCGATCAGGGAAAAGCGCAAACAGCAAAAATGGCTCAGGGCGCTGATCATTGGTCTGGGTTTTTTGATTTTGCTGGGTTTTTTGTACAAATCTTTTTGGTTCTTTTTGACCTTTTGCGCCGATTTACGGGTAGCCGCCGCTATAAAATGGGAATATAATGTAACGGGGGAGGCTTGGTCCTTTCAGCGGGAATACACGACCGTCACCGATCAGGGGGGTACCTTGATCCCGATTGTCAATGAGGGGGAGCGGGTATCCAAGGGCCTGGAGATAGCCAGGCTGAATTACGGGGGCGGCGACGACCTCCGGGAGGCGGGTAATCGCCGGCTTTACAGCCAGGTGGCGGGGATCTTGTCCTATGAGGCGGACGGGCTGGAAATGGTCAGTATGCGCCGGGATTACAGCAATCTGACGGTGGCGATGATCGAGGAGCGCTTGGCCCAGGCCCAGCCAGCCCGGGAAGGGCAGGGGCTGGTGGGCATTTTGCAGGAAAAGATGGCCAGCGAGGCCGGGCAGGCTGAGGATCAAGGTGGCCAGGCGGCGGGGGCCGGGCAGGCCGAGGCCCAGGCCGGGCGACAGGGCGGATTGGCGTCGGGGGAGACGCCCGCGCCCGCCCAGCCGGCGACAGAGCCCAAGGCGGTGGAGGCCGGCGGTGTGGTATTGAAAATAATAGACAATTTGTCCGATTGTTATGTTTATATCCGTTTGCCCGCCAATGAGACGGCGCCTTTCGCCGTCGCGGACTCGGTGACGATGCGGCTGGTGGGCGGCGATGGCTCGGGTAAGGGCACGGTGCTGGAGCGCGAGATATTGCCGGGGGAAACAGGCTGGGGGGTATTGGTGAAGCTGGAAGCCGGCCTGGAGCCTATCCGCCATGGCCGCCGCCATGAGGTCGTCCTGATTTTGGGCAGCCAGGATAAGGCGGCGGTGGAGCGGGGCGCCGTGACCTTGCGGGATGGGGAGCAAGGGGTTTATTTGCTCCAGGGGGGAGTTGCCCATTGGAAAAGGGTGGAGATCGTCGGGGAAGAAAATGGGCGGCTGATTTTGGACGGCCTGGCGTCGGGGGATATTGTGGTGTCCCGGCCCTGGTTTATTTTTGAGGGTATGCGCTTGGGCAATCGGTAAGGAGGACTGGCGGCATGGCGTCGATCGCCGAAAATTACCAAACAGTAATAGAGGATTTTCAGCGGGCTTGCGCGGCGGCGGGGAGATCGCCGGACGAGGTGCGGCTGATCGCCGTCTCCAAATTTTTTCCGCCGGCGGCTGTGCGGCGGGTTTATGATTTGGGGCAGCGGCTTTTTGGGGAAAACAGGGCTCAGGAGATGACGGCCAAGGCCCCTGAGCTGCCGGCGGATATTCAATGGCATTTTATTGGACGTTTGCAAAGAAATAAAGTAAAGTATATAATTGAGCGGGCGGCGATGATTCACTCGGTGGACAGCCTGGCGCTGGCTGAGGAAATCAGCCGGCAGGCCGGCCTGAGAGACAGGCGCGCGCCGGCGCTACTCGAGGTGAATCTGGGCGGCGAGGATACCAAGGCCGGTTTTTCGCCGGCGGGCTTGCGGGCCGGGCTGGAGGCGATCGCCCGGTTGCCGGGGTTGTCGGTACAGGGCTTGATGACGATTGGCCCCTATTACGAGAACCCGGAGGATGCCCGGCCTTTGTTCCGGCGTTTGCGAGAGCTGAAGGAAACGGTTTCCGCTTGGGGCATCCAGGGTGTGGAGATGCGATATTTGTCTATGGGGATGAGCCATGATTTCCCGGTGGCGATCGCCGAGGGAGCGGATTTTGTCAGGGTGGGCACAGCTATATTTGGCGTCAGGGACAGAAAGTAAGCGTACATAATAGTACCAGATAGTACCAGGCGCCGAATTGGGGGGGCCGGAGACCGGCGGCTATCGGTTCCGGCGGAGCCCGGCAGATAAGGTAAAGGAGGAAGTAAAATGGGCGTGATGGATAAGTTCATGAATCTCTTGGGCGTTGGCGATGAGCTGGAGGATGAGACTGTCGCGGAAAAAACGGAGACAGTGGATGATTGGTCGGAAAAAAACCGCGGCCGCGGCGGCGTCCGGGGCGGCAAGGTAGTCCCGATCAGCGCGGCGGGCCCGGACGACGAGCCGATGGTGCTGATGGAGCCTATTTGCTTTGAGGATTGTCAGACCATCGCCGAGCATTTGAAAGCGAAGAATATCGTCGTGATCAATTTGGAGGCTGTGGATTTGGGGATAGCCCGGCGTATTATTGATTTTGTGGGCGGGACGATTTACGCGCTGGACGGCGCTATGCAGAAGGCGGGCGGCAGCGTTTTCGTGGCGGTGCCCGACCATGTGAATCTGATTAATAAATTAAAAAATATTTCCCAGCCCAAGGATGTGGTCTCCTGGATCAACTCGATCAATTATGACGATGATGATGATGATGATGAGCGAGATAAGTGAGGCTTCGCGGTATTGAGTGAGGACGCGCTGGATCGAGTGTGGATTCGCGGTATGATAAAAGGGGTGAGGGCATGACAAGGATAGGCTTTATCGGCGCCGGCATGATGGCGGAGGCGATCATCGGCGGGATGCTCAAGGCCGGTTTTTCCCCGGCGGAAATCGGCGGCGCCGATTCGTCCCAGGAGCGGCGGCTTCATATGGAGAAGACTTACGGGATAAAGGCCTACGGGGATAATCAGGTCTTGATCCGGGGCAGCGACGCGGTGATATTGTCGGTGAAGCCGCAGTATTATCCGGCGGTTTTGCCTGATCTGCTGGCGGCCCTGACCGCCGGGCAGAAGGTGTTTTCCATTATGGCGGGTATCCCGACTGAGCGGTTGGAGCGGGAGATCGCCGGGGGCGAGGGGTCGCTGAGTCTGCCTGTGGTACGGGCGATGCCCAACTCGCCGGCTTTGGTAGGCGCCGGGATGACGATTTTGGCCGCCGGCCGCTGGGCGACGGAGGAGGATATGGCGCTGGCCCGGCGAATTTTCGCCGCGGTGGGTGGCGTTATCGTTTTGGAGGAAGGGTTGATCGACGCCGCCGGCAGCGTTTCCGGCTGCGGGCCGGCTTACGCTTATATGATGATTCAGGCGTTGGCCGACGGCGGTGTCATGATGGGCCTGCCCCGGCAGATCGCCCAGCTTTTGGCGGCGGAGACGCTTTCAGGCAGCGCGCGGATGGTTTTGGCCGGCGCCGGGCACCCGGAGGAATTGAAGGACAGGGTTTGCTCTCCCGGCGGCACGACGATTGAGGGGGTGAGCGCGCTGGAGAGGGCCGGTTTTCGCGGCGCCCTGATGGAGGCGGTGCGGGTCAGCGCGGAGAAAAACGCTCGGCTGGGGAAATAAGAGCCTTATGGATAGTATTTATTTGTTTTTGTACAGTTTGGTGGGCTGGGCTTTTAGGATATACCAGATATTCATTTTGGCCCGTTGTGTAATGTCCTGGTTTGCCGCGCGAAGTGACAGTCGCTTGCTCGCGGTGATTTATAAGACTACCGAGCCGTTATTGCGGATTTTTCGGGGGCGGTTTGGCAGATTCGGGGGAAAGATAGATCTTTCGCCCGTGATCGCTGTGGCGGTAGTGAATTTGGCCCGGCGGCTGGTTTTATTTTTTCTGTGGATTTTGTTAGGCTAGGAGGCTGAAAAATGATTACGCCACTGGATATTCACAATAAGGTGTTTACCAAAGTCCTATGGGGCTACAAAATGGAGGAAGTCGATCTTTATCTGGACGAGATCATCCGGGAAGTGGAGACGCTGTTTCGGGAAAGCCGGGAGATGAAGGAGAACATCGCCCGGTTGGAGGAAGAAGCGGTCAAAAGCAGGGAAATCAGCGCCATGCTGGAGAAGACGATGATTTTGGCCCAAAAGGTTTTTGACGACGAGACTCAGCGGGCGCAAAAAGAGTCGGAGTTGATTTTGTGGGAGGCCGGCAAAAAAGGGGAAAAATTGGTGTCCGACGCGCAAAAAGAGGCGATGGATGTCCGGCAGCGGGTGGAGCGACTGCGTTTGTACGAGAAGCAATTGTATTTGAAGCATAAGGGCTTTTTGGAGTTTCAGCTGGAGCTTTTGGATGGTTACAAGGAGCGGGAGGCCGTGCTGACCGATAGGGATCTGGAGCGGTTGGGCGGCGAGCGGGACGATGATGGCGCCGACGACGCCGACGGGGTTGGCGAGGGGCGGGAGGAAAACCGTCATCGGGTGCCGGATATGCTGTTTTTGCGTCCGGAAAGTGATCAGGCGCCAAGGGGCGGTGGCGACGAGGAAAGGCCGGCGGCGTTCCCGGCGGAGCGATCCGGGGACGGGGAGACCGAGGCGGGAGCGGCGCGGGGAGCGACGGCGGAGAGAAGCGGGGAAGCCGGGGCGGCGGCGGACAGGAGTGGCGACGCCGAGGCGGCTATCCTGCCGATGGAGACAGCCGCCGCCGGTTCGGAGAAGGAGCGGCTTGCCGCGGAGCGGCAGGAGGGCGACAGCATGGAGCAAGTGATTTTGCTGGCGCAAAAGATGGAGGAAGCGCTGAAAGCGTTGGATACCATGTATGGGACTAATGAGGACGGCGAGTAAGGACTCGCGCGATAACCGGTGGGCAAGACGGCTGGTAGGGCAAAGATGAGTATGATGGCGGCGATGGTATGAAAGTCAACAGGAAGGGTTTTTGGCGTCGGTTGGAATTATTCTTAGCCTTTTTGGCGGTTTTTGGCGCCGCGGCCGGATTTTATTTTATCCGGTACGAGACAACGGAACCGGCTTTTTATTATTTTCGCGCCGCTGTTTATGAGCGGTTGGGGCAGGAGGAAAAATCCAGGTCGGATTACCGCCGGGCCTTGTGGCTGGAATATGACAGCCTGGGGCCGGAGCGGGCGGAGATTGTGGTGAGCCGGCCCTTTCAGGAGCGACGGCAGGGTGTTACGCTGATGCGGCTTTGCCGGGAGATCGATCAGGAGACTTTGCTGCCCGTTGGGGAAGCGGATTCCTTCTCTTACAGTGAGCAGCGGATTTATTGCCTGGTTCACCTGGCCCGCCCGATGGCGGCGGGGGAGAGCCTGGTCATGGAATGGTATTATTTAGGAAACGATCCTGAGTTGCCGATCAGGGAGCTGCGTTTTCGGGCTGCCGATGAGGCGCCGGGTTATAATGTTTATGATTTTTCCCTGTCGCGGGCGGATTGGCAAAACCGGCCCGGAGCGTGGGAGGCGGTGTTTTATCTCGGGGATAACGATGGGTTTATTACCCATTCGGAGCAATTTACCATACAGCAATCATAGGCGACGGATAGGGCTGGCCCGGCGGCGGGCGGAGAGGATCGCTTAGGGATTGGGTGAGCGCGGGATGAGGTAATATTTAGTATAAGGAAACAGAGGATTGGGGAGACAGTATATGACAGGCGAACAGGATCAGCGGCTCAAGGAGCGGCGGGAGGAACAGGCCGGGGCGCGGGCTGAGACGGGGCGGCCAGAGCAAGCCGGGGCGCGGGCGGAGGCTAGGCAGACAGGGCAAGCAGGGCCGCGAGGGGAGACGGGGCGGCCAGGGCAAGCCGGGGCGCGAGGGGAGACGGGGCGGCCAGAAAAGCGGCAGAGCGAGGGGCGATACCAGGAGACGCTGAATCTGCCCAAGACGGAATTCCCGATGCGGGGCAATTTGCCGGAGAAGGAGCCGGAGCTGCTGCGGCGGCAGGAGGAAGCGGGCATTTACCAATTGGTGCAAAACAGCCGGGCCGGCAAGCCTAAGTTTATTCTCCACGACGGGCCGCCTTACGCCAATGGGCACATTCATTTGGGCCACGCGCTGAATAAGGTGCTGAAGGATATCATCATCAAGTACAAGACCATGCGGGGCTATGACGCGCCGTACGTGCCCGGCTGGGATACCCATGGCCTGCCCATCGAGCATCGGGCCATGAAGGAATTGGGACTGAAGCGCAACGCCATTGATACGTTGGTATTTCGGGATAAATGCCGGGAGTTCGCGTTGAGCTTTGTGGATATTCAGCGGGAGGAATTCAAGCGGCTGGGGGTACGGGGGGATTGGGCCCGGCCTTATATCACGCTGCTGCCCGAGTTTGAGAAGACGCAGATCCGGGTCTTTGGCGAGATGGCCGCCAAAGGCTACATCTATAAGGGGCATAAACCGGTGTATTGGTGCCCTACCTGCGAGACTTCCCTGGCGGAGGCGGAAATTGAGTATGAGGAAAAGAAGTCCTTTTCCATCTACGTGAAATTCCCTTTGCTGGACGGTAAAGGAGTATTGACGCCCGAGGGGCTTTTTGTGGTGATCTGGACGACGACGCCCTGGACGCTGCCGGCTAATCTGGCGATTTGCTTGCATCCGGAGCTGATGTACACCGTGATCCGGGTGGGCGGGGAGCGGTATTTGGTGGCGGAGGCGCTGTTGCCGGCTTTCGCCAAGGCCTGCGATTTGCCGGCCTATGAGATTGAGGGGCGGTTGCCGGGCAAGGATTTGGAAGGGTTGGTCTGCCGTCATCCTTTCCTGGAGCGGGATTCGGTTGTGGTTTTGGGGGAGTATGTGACCACCGAGGCGGGTACCGGTTGCGTTCATACGGCGCCGGGCCATGGGGTGGATGATTTTGAGACCGGCAAGCGGTATGGCCTGGAGGTTTTGTGCCCGGTGGATCAAAAGGGCGTTTTCACCGGGGAGGGCGGGCCGGTGGCCGGTCTGTCCATTGAGGAAGCCAATCCGGTGGTGTTGCGGCTGCTGACGGAAAGAAATCTCCTTTTGGCAAAAGGCAGCCTGCGCCATCAATATCCCCATTGCTGGCGCTGCAAGCAGCCGGTGATCTACCGGGCGGCGGAGCAATGGTTTGTCTCCATTGACGGTTTCCGCCGCCGGGCTTTGGCGGCGATCGATCATGAGGTACGCTGGATCCCCGACTGGGGCCGGGAGCGGATTCATAATATGATCGCCGATCGGGGGGATTGGTGTATTTCCCGGCAGCGCACCTGGGGGGTGCCTATCCCGATCTTTTATTGCGCTGATTGCGGCGAGGCGATTATTACCCGAGAGACGACCGACCGGGTGGGGGAGATTTTTGGCCGGGAAGGCTCTGACGCCTGGTGGGCCAGGGAGGCGGCGGCGCTGCTGCCGGAGGGTTTTGTCTGCCCCGCTTGCGGCGGTCGGCGCTTCCAAAAAGAGAAGGATATCATGGATGTCTGGTTTGATTCCGGCTCCAGCCATATGGCGGTGCTGGACAAGCGGGCGGATCTGGCCTGGCCGGCGGATCTGTGCCTGGAGGGCAGCGATCAGCACCGGGGCTGGTTTAATTCCTCCCTCTGCACCGGCATAGCGATTCGGGATCAGGCGCCTTACCGGGCGGCTCTGACCCATGGCTTCGTGGTGGACGAGCGGGGACGGAAGCAGTCTAAGTCCCTGGGTAATGTGGTGGAGCCGCAAAAGATTATCGATCAGATGGGGGCGGATATTTTACGGCTTTGGGTGGCGTCGGTGGATTACCGCAACGATGTGGCCAATTCCCCCGGCATTATGCGGCAAGCCTCGGAGGCCTACCGGAAAATCCGCAATACGATCCGTTATTTGTTGGGTAATGTGACGGATTATGAGCCGGGGCGGGATGAGCAGCCTTATAAGGATTTGCTGGAAATCGACCGCTGGGCCTTGGATCAGCTGGCTTTGCTGATCGACAAAATGACGGAGGCCTTTGAGCAGTATGAGTTTCATGTGGCTTATCATGCCTTGCACCGGTTTTGCGCGGTGGAGATGAGCGCTTTTTATTTGGATATCATCAAGGATCGGCTGTATTGCCAGAAGGCGGCTGATCCGTCGCGGCGGAGCGGGCAGCAGGCGCTGTGGGAAATACTGCGGGCGGTGACGGTGATGGCGGCGCCGATTTTGACTTTTACGGCGGAGGAAATCTGGCAGTATTTGCCTCAGGCGGCGGAGTTTCCTTTCGCGCAGATGGCCTACTGGCCCGAGCGTCGGACGGAATGGCTGGACGAGGGCCTGCGCCGGCGCTGGCAGCGGTTGATCGAGGCGCGAGAGCAGGTGCTGAAGGCCCTGGAGGAAGCCAGGGCCGATAAACAGATCGGGCATTCGCTGGACGCCAAGGTGATCTTGAAGGGCGGCAAGGACGCTTATGTCTGGCTGACGGATTATGAGAAGCAGTTGGCGGATTTGTTTATTGTCTCCCAGGCGGAGCTGCTGCTGGTGGACGGGGATGAGTTGCGGGTGGAGGTAGAACGGGCGGCGGGCGAGAAATGCGACCGTTGCTGGATGTATCATCCGGAGCGAAACCCGGAGGGCCTGTGCCCCCGTTGCGCTAGGGCGCTGCGGGAGCCGTGACGGGCGCCGCCGGGGGGAGCGGCAAGGCGGCCGGCGTAGAAAAGGCGGCTGGCGGCAAGGGGGCTGGCGCGGACAAGGCGGTCGGCGCGGACAAGGCGGCTGGCGCGGACAAGGCGGCTGGCGCGGGCAGGGCGGCTAGCGCGGACAGGGCGGCTGGCGGCAAGGCGGCTGGCGCGGGCAGGGCGGCTAGCGCGGGCAGGGCGGCTAGCGCGGACAGGGCGGCTGGCGGCAAGGCGGCTGGCGCGGGCAGGGCGGCTAGCGCG
>JAISDE010000100.1 GCA_031265035.1 Peptococcaceae bacterium
GCGGCCAGAGCGGACGCGCTCCGGGCCGTTCCTTTGCCTAAGCAGTTTTTCCCGGTGGCGGGCCTGCCGCTTTTGGCTCATACGCTGCGGTGTCTGGAGCGACATCCCCGGGTCGGGCCTATCGCGCTGATCTTGCCGGCGGCTGAATTGGACGAGCTTGGCGCGCCCCGGCGATTTTCGCTGGCCGGATTCTCAAAAGTGGAGCGGATACTGGCCGGCGGCGCTACCCGACAGGAATCGGTGGCCCGGGGACTGGCGGCCCTGGATTTTTGGGAAGGGCCGCTACTGGTGCAGGATGGCGCCCGGCCATGTACGCCGCCCGAGGTGATCGACCGGGTTATTGACGGCGTTTTGGCCTGGGGCAGCGCCGCGGCCGCTATTCCCGTCCGGGACACCGTCAAGCGGGCGACAGAGGGCGGCCTGGTGCGGGAGACTTTGGATCGGCAGGATTTGTGGCAGACGCAGACCCCCCAGGGCTTTCAGATTCAGCTGCTGCGGGAGGCCCACGAGCGAGCCGCGGCACAGGGCCTGCGGGCGACCGACGACATCGGGCTGCTGGAGGCTTTGGGGATCGCTACCCATCTGGTTTTGGGCGATCCGCTCAATATCAAGGTGACTTATCCGGAGGATTTGGCGTTGGCCGAGGCGATATTGGCTCGCGCCGACGCCGGCGAAATGGCCGGCGGCGCCGGCGGGGAGCGACGCCCTCACTTCACCGCCGGCGAAATGAGGGCGCGTCAGAGCGACGCCGGCGAAATGAGGGGCCGTTCGCGGGTAGGCTACGGTTATGATGTTCATTCGCTGCGGGCGGGCATCCCCCTGATGCTGGGTGGCGTGGCGGTGCCCTGGGAAAAAGGGTTGCTGGGGCACTCCGACGGCGACGTGATGCTCCACGCGATCATGGACGCGTTGTTGGGCGCGGCGGCCCTGGGCGACATCGGCGCGCATTTTCCGGATACGGATCCCCAGTACAAGGGCTGCGCCAGCCTGTCGCTTCTGGCGCGGGTGGGGGAGAAGTTGAGCCGGGCCGGCTGTGAAATCAGCAATATTGATTGTACCCTGGCGGCGGAGCGGCCCAAGATCCAGGCGTATATCCCCGCCATGCGCCGTTCCATCAGCCAAACCCTGGCCATACCGGAGACGCTGGTGAGCGTTAAGGCGACGACCGAGGAAGGACTGGGGTTTGTGGGCCGGGGCGAGGGCATGGCCTGCCACGCCGTTTGCGCCCTGATCCAGCGCTGAGAACCAGCGCTCAGGATCAGCGCTGAGAACCAGCGCGGCAATAAGTCGCGCTAGCGCTTAGCGCGGCTGAGGCGGCTCCAGTACTAACGCGTCGGCTGACCATGATATCGACTTTGGGAAAGGAAGATTCCTCAATATGGGCGACCTGCGAATTTACAATACGCTGACCGGGAGCAAGGAAGTTTTCGCGCCCCTGTGTCCGGGCAAGGTAGGCATGTATTGCTGTGGGCCCACGACCTACAATTTTATCCATGTGGGCAACGGGCGACCTCTGGTGGTGTTCGATACAGCGCGCCGCTACCTGCTGTATAAAGGCTATGAAGTCAAATATGTGGTGAATTTTACCGACGTGGACGATAAAATCATCAACCGGGCCAGGGAGGAGGGGCGGTCGCCCCAGGAACTGGCCGACCAATATATTCAGGAATATTTTCGGGACGCCGACGCTTTGGGGGCCGCCAGAGCCAATGTTTATCCCAGGGTCAGTGAGCACATGGCGGATATTATCGCTTTTGTGGCGGAGCTGGAGGGGAAAGGGCTGGCCTACGCGATAGACGGGGATGTTTATTACGCGGTACGGGAATTCAAGGGCTATGGCAAATTGTCCAAACGGGAGCGGGAAGATCTGCTGGACGGCGCCAGGGTGGATGTGGATCAGCGCAAGCGGGAACCAGGGGATTTCGCCCTGTGGAAAAAGGCCAAGCCCGGCGAGCCAGCCTGGGAAAGCCCCTGGGGGCTAGGCCGGCCTGGCTGGCATATTGAGTGTTCCGCTATGGCGTACAAATATTTGGGGGAAAGCTTTGATATTCACGCCGGCGGCGCGGATTTGATCTTTCCCCATCACGAGAATGAGATCGCGCAATCCGAGGGCCGCTTTGGGCGGCCGATGGCCAAATATTGGATGCACAACGGTTTCATCACCATCAATCAGGAAAAAATGTCCAAATCGTTAGGTAATTTTTTTCTGCTGCGGGATGTGCTGAAAAAATTTCCCGGCCAGGTGATCCGGTTTTATCTGTTGTCAGTGCATTATCGCAGCCCTTTGGATTTTGACGATCAGAAGCTGCTGATGGCCCAAAAGGGTCTGGAGCGGCTGAAAAACGCGGCTCGGCTGGCGGGTGACGCCCTGGCTCAGGTCACTCAAGTCACTCAGGCCCAGGACACTCAGGCCGGCTTGCCCACTCAGGCCCAAGACGCTCAGACCAATCAGGCCCAGGACACCGGGGACGGCCAGGCCGGCTCGGCCGCCGACCGCGAGGGAGCGGCGGCCGCGACTGACAGCGGGGCGGACGCCGCCATTTGGGCGGAAATCGCCCAAGGGACGAGTCAGTTTGAGGCGGCCATGGACGACGATTGCAATACGGCCCTGGCCATCGCGGCGCTTTTTGACCTGGCCCGCGGCCTGAACAGCTATGTTGGCGGGCCGGAGCGTCCGGCGTCCGGCCCGCTGCGGGCGGGGCTGGAGCGTTTGCTGGCGCTGGCGGATGTCCTAGGCCTGACGTTGATCGAGGCGGCAAACGCCGAGGACGACGACCTGAACCAGGCGTTGTCGGAGCTGCTGCGGGAATTGGGCCGGGCAGTGCCGTCGGCGGCGTCCTTGGAAAATTTAATGGACGCTTTGCTGATTCTGCGTCAAGACTGCCGGCGGGCCAAGGATTTCGCCGCCGCCGATCGGATCCGGGACGGGCTGAAAGCCCTGGGGATCGGGGTGGAGGATACGGCCCAGGGCGCCCGCTGGCGCAGGGGGTAGGCGATGCTGTGGTTTGATCCGGCAATGGACGCCGAGCGGCTGGCGCCCTTGGTTCTGGCTTACGTTGGCGATGCGGTTTTTGAGCTATACGTCCGCGGCCATTTGGCCGTCGGCAGACGAAAGGTCGGTCGCCTGCACTGCCGGGTGGTAAAATTGGTCAGCGCCCGGGCGATGGCCGGATTTTACAAAACGCTGGAGCCGCGGCTCACCCCGACGGAAGCGGCTGTCCTTCGCCGGGGGCGCAACGCCAAGTCCAAGAGCGTCAAGAGCGCGGCGTTGAGCGAGTATCATATGAGTACCGGGTTTGAGGCCTTGGTAGGCTACCTGTTTTTATCGCGGCAGGAGGAACGGCTGGGCCAATTATTAGCGCCCCTGTTGGAGGCGGCGCGGGAGATTGAGGAAAAAGAGCATGACGTATAAAGACGCCAAAACGTATAAAGACGCCAAAACGTATAAAGACGCTAAAACGTATAAAGACGCCAAAACGTATAAAGACGCCAAAACGCGTAATGACGCCAAAACGCGTAAAGACGCCAAAACGTATAATGACAGCAAAAGCAGATTCGGCAAAGGCGTCAGGCCGGAGGGAGCCGGGGCGGCGGCCCGCGGCTCAGGCAAAGGCGTCAG
>JAISDE010000116.1 GCA_031265035.1 Peptococcaceae bacterium
GTTTCCGTTGAGAGTTGAGGCGCGGGGCGGTATAATTGATTGTGTGCCAGGTAAAGAATTAGGTGGAGTTGGGGAAAGTGAGCGAGTGGGTTATGAATGCGGGTTATGAATAATGAACAGTATTAGAGAAGTCTCGCTGGCGACCAGAGCGGGCGGCGATTTTTATCTTTTGCTCGGTGATTTGCTGGACGAGTTCTACCGGGCCAAGCCGGAAACTCGGGTTGAGATGCTACGCGGGAGGCCGGAGGATATGACCGAGCCGGAGTTTGTACCCTTTCTCGCGGCGACGGCGCACAAGCTGGCGGACGACAATGGCCTGATCCCACCCCGCTGGGCGTTTGAGCGGCGTTGCTATCTGCCGGGGGGGAAGCCGTACTTC
Organism: Peptococcaceae bacterium; assembly: GCA_031265035.1. GTDB lineage: Bacteria > Bacillota > Peptococcia > DRI-13 > UBA5745 > JAISDE01. The sequence goes on from JAISDE010000116.1 coordinate 380, forward strand.
GCCTGCGGCGCTAAAGGCGATTTGCGTTTGCTTTTTATGTATAAATCACCCGCCGAGTTCAAGCATCGCAATCTGTTCGTTGACGAGAACGTGCTTGTGAGGGTGTGAGAGGCAAGAAATGTTGGAGCGATAATTGAGCAAATCCAGGCGATGCGAGGATAATTTTGGAAGCGAGGGCTGGGATGACAGCAGGGGAGGGTAGAGCGACGGAAGCGGAGAGCGGGGCGGCGGCGGAGACTGAGGGCAGGGCGATGGCCGAGACGGTGGAGTCGGCGGCCGAGATCGAGGCGGAGATAGCGGCTTACGCCGGGAGAATCCAGACTAGGGATCGGCGGGCGGAGGGGGCGGCCCGGGCGCTGGTGGACAATTTGGTTAAGCCCACAGGCTCTTTGGGGGTCTTGGAGGAGTTGGCGGTTATGCTGGCCGGTATTTTTGGCCGCCTGGATTATCGGATCGAGGATAAAGCCAATATAATTTTCTGCGGCGACAACGGGGTGTTTGAGGAAGGCTACGGCAAATATCCCCGGCAGATCAGCCGTTTGGTGGCGGAGATCATGGCGGCGGGCAAGGGGGGCGGGTCGTTGCTGGCCCGTACCCTGGGGGCCAGGACGCGAATTGTCAACCTGGGTTTGCGGGGACGTTATCGCGAGGGGGAGACGATTCCGGCCGCCGCCGGGCGGGGGGCTGGCAGCGTCGCCGGATTCAGGGCCGGGGACGGCGCTGAGGGCGCCGGTTTTGCCGCGGTTGAGGGCGCCGGCCCGGACGCCGCCGGTGGCGGGGCCGGCCTTGCCGCCGCCGATATAACGGCGACGGAGCGGCTCGTCTGTCCGGCGGGCACCGGCAATATCACTGTCGGCCCGGCCTTGACCAGACAGCAAGCCTGCCAGGCGTTGAGAATTGGCATAGAGGAAACAGAAGCCTTGATTCGCCAAGGCGCGCGGGTGATCGCCGCCGGCGAGATAGGGCTGGGCAATACCACGACAGCCGCGGCGGTGCTGGCGGTGTTTACCGGTTTGCCGCCCGCCGATCTCACCGGCATGGGCAGCGGCACCACCGGCCCAGCCCTGGAACGGAAAATCGCGGCGGTGGAGCGGGCGCTGGCGGTCAACCGTCCGGCGGCGGCGGATCCTATCGGCGTGCTGGCGAAGGTGGGCGGCCTGGATATCGCCGCTATGACCGGCGCGTATCTGGCTTGCGGCGTTCACCGGGTGCCCGCCGCGCTGGACGGTTTTATCGCCCAGGCGGCGGCTTTTGGCGCCGCCGCGTTGCGGCCACTGGTGAAAGAGTATATGATCCCGGCCCATATCTCGGGGGAAAAAGGGGCGCCTTTAGCGGCCGCCGCCCTGGGGCTGCGGCCGCCGGTCTTGCGGCTGGATATGCGTTTGGGGGAGGGTACCGGCGCTTGCCTGCTTTTTCCGCTGCTGGACTGCGCGGCGGCGATGTTGCGTGAAATGGCCACTTTTGACGATTTGGCCCGCTGGTTTCCGGCGGACTGGCCGCCCGCCTGATCATTTGTTGGGCGGGGCGCTTTCAAATAGAGATATTTGTGGTATAATTAGGGGGATCATGATAGCGGGAGGGAATGTTTCATGCTCAAGCAGATATCCTTGTTCCTGGAGAACAAACCCGGCCGGCTGGCTTATGTTTGCCGGGTAATGGGCCAGGAGGGGATCAACATTCGGGCGCTGTCTGTCGCCGATACCACAGATTTTGGCGTGTTGCGGCTGATTGTGGATAACCCGTCTTTAGCGGAGGAAAAACTCAAGGCCAGGGGATTTTTGGTCAATATCACCGATGTGGCGGGCATTAAAATTGAGGATCGGCCCGGCGGGCTGGCGGACGCTTTGGAGAAGCTGGGGGAGGAAAATATCGCGGTGGAGTATGTTTACGCTTTTCTCAACAAGTGCGGGGATCAGGCGATGGTGATCTTGCGGTTGAGCGATAATGAGCGGGCGGCGGCGGCTTTGAGAAAGCGCGGTATCCCAATGATGACAGAGGAGGAGGCGTACAGAAATTGATGCCTGACCCGATTTTGTTTTCCTGGGGCCCGTTTACGGTGCGCTGGTATGGTGTTTTGATTGTGGCGGCGATGATGATTGGGATTTTTCTGGCGTCCCGGGAAACCAAGCGTCGGGGCTGGAATGAGGATCAGCTGCTGAATATGGCCGTAGCCGTTTTGCCGGCGTCGATTTTGGGCGCCAGGATATATTATGTTTTGTTTAAGTGGTCTTATTATAGCGCCAATCCCGCCAAGATTATCGCTATTTGGGAGGGTGGACTGGCGATTCACGGTGCCTTGATCGCCGGGGCGGCGGTGCTGATCACCATGAGTATCCGGTATAATTTTGGTATCGGCAACGCTTTGGATGTCGTCGCGCCGCCTGTGGCCATGGGTCAGGCTATTGGGCGCTGGGGCAATTTTTTCAATCAGGAGGCCTACGGCTATGAGGTCAGCCGGGAGGTGATCCCCTGGGCGATGTGGATTGACGGCGCTTATCGGCATCCTACTTTTTTGTACGAGTCCCTTTGGGATCTGTTGGTGTTTTTCTCTTTGGTTTGGGTTCGCCGTCGCCGGGGGTTGTTGAGCGGCGATGTGGCTTTATTGTATATTGTGTTTTATTCGGCCGGCCGGCTGGTAATTGAGGGCTTTCGCACCGATAGCCTGATGCTGGGCAGCTGGCGGGTGGCCCAAGTGGTCAGCGGTACGGCGCTGGTGCTGGCTGCCGCCGCTTTGCTGTATCGGCATTGGCGGCAAAAGGATCAGGCGGTGGTCGTGACAGCGGCGGTGGCTGAAGACGTAGCTGAGGCGGTAGCTGGGACGGTGGCGGAAGCCGTAGCTGAGGCGGAGCAGGCCGCGGCGGCGGCGGAAGCCGGGACGGAGGTTGAGGCTGAGGCTGAGGTTGAGGCTGAGGCTGAGGTGGTGGCCGAGGCTGGAACTGAGGTGGAAGCTGAGGTGGTGGCTGAGGCCCCGATGGCCGAGGCTGAAGTTGAGGTGGTGGCCGAGGCCCCGGTGGCTGAGGCTGGAGTTGAGGTGGCGGCCCCGGCGGCGGAATGTTTACCAGAGGGAAAATGACCAATGTACAGTAAAATCATGGCGTTGACCTACGGTATTGAGAATCATCCTGTCTTTTCCTCGATCAAGAAGGGGTTTATGCTGACGATCCCGGTGATCATCACCGGCACTGTCACTTTGCTGATTGTAAATTTTCCTGTCGCCGGCCTGCAAAATTTCCTGACGGAGTTTGGCGGCGGCTTTATCAGGCAGCTGCTGTTGTTTGTGTATGGGTCTACGGTAAATTTCATGTCCGGGTATTTGCTTTTGAGCGTCAGCTATTATTATTCCGCTACCTTCCCGGAAAAAAATCCCCTTTTGCGGATGTTGGCGATGATCACCGCTTTGGCCAGCTTTTTGGCGTCCTTTGGCGGGCCTTTTGGGACGCTGACCCTGGACAGCTTTGGCCCGGTGGGGGTGTTCACCGCCTTGGTATGCGCGATTTGCGCCCCTCGCTTTTTCTTTTTTCTGAGCCGGTGGCAGCCCGGTCGGCACCGGGCCTACGCGCCCGGCTCGGATCTCCATTACCGCAGTTCTATGGCGTCTATCCTGCCTGTGTTCATCTGCGTTTTTTGCTTTTCGATGGCCAATTTGGCCTTGCGGCTGTTTTTTCAGGTGGGAAATTTCAATGAGTTGATTTCCAACGCGCTGATCGGGATGTTCCGTTCGGTGCATAATGAGTTGGCCAATGGCCTTTTGTTTACCCTGATGCTGAATTTGCTTTGGGTTTTCGGCATCCATGGCGGCAACGCCCTGGATCCGGTGGCGAAAATCATTTTCGCTGAGCAGGCCGGCGGCAATGGGCTGATCACCAAGAGTTTTCTGGATAATTTCACGGTGCCCGGCGGCTGCGGCGCCACGGTTTGCCTGCTGCTGGCTTTGCTGCTCGCCGATCGCTCCAGGAGCAACCGGGAATTGGCTTTGTCGGCGG
>JAISDE010000213.1 GCA_031265035.1 Peptococcaceae bacterium
CCGGCGGGATATGTGGTACACTGTAAAGGGTTCGGATTTAAGTAATTTCGAGAATCCGCCGCGTGGCGAAGCGGGGTCGCCCCCTGCCGGTGGCGCGAAAACGGATAAAGGTTGTGATCCTCATGGAAGTCTATGCCCTGGTCGGCCCCAGCGGCACGGGAAAAAGCCACCGGGCGATGACCGTGGCTTATGAGCAGGGAATCAATACGGTGATCGACGACGGCTTATTGATTCAGGACGGCCGGCGGGTCGCCGGTTCTTCCGCCAAGGCGGAAAAGACAGCGATCAAGGCGGTCAAGCGGGCTATCTTTTTGGACGTCAATCAGCAAAACGAGGTAAAAGCGGCGCTGGCGAAGGCCGCCCCGGCCCGCTTGCTGATTTTAGGCACATCAAGCCGGATGGCGGATCGGATCAGCGAGGCCCTGGGCCTGCCCAAGCCCACCCGTTATTTTCGCATTGAGGAAGTGGCCAGCCCCAAGGAAATCAACGCCGCCCAGGTATCGCGCAAAACCTACGGTATGCACGTTATCCCGGTGCCGGTAGTGGAGGTAAAGGCGGATCTGCAAGGTTATCTGATGCGTCCCATCCGTTACCTGGCCCGGCTGCAAAGCGGGCAAAAGCAAGGGGAAAAAACCATCGTGCAGCCCAGGTTCAGCGGGGCGGGCAAGCTGGTGATCAGCAACCGGGCCTTGGCGCAAATCATCCGTTTTTTGGCCGTCGGCGTGCCTGGGGCGGTCGCGGTGAGCCGGGTTCAGGCGGTGGTAGTAAACGGCAACGCTACGATCCGCCTGGAGCTCACGGCCCGGCTCAACGGTTATCTGCCCAGGGTGGCGGATGATATCCGCCGTCTGTTGCAGGATCAAATAGCCCTGCTGTGCGGTATTCAGGCGGAGCATATAGACATATTAATCCGGGGCTGCCGCCGGTAAAACGGTGGCGAGGGATCGTCCGGACACAAGGCGCCAGGCTTACGCCTTGGGCCGAAAGGAAAAACGCGATGAATGAGGCGCGATTCGCGCAATTTTTGCAGGAACGGGGACAACTGGCGCTGCCCCTTTGGTTATTGGAAAAATATCAGGCGCTGGATATCCGGCCGGAGGAACTGGGCTGCCTGGTGCTGGCCCTTTATCGCGGCGGCCGGCAGCAGGAGACCGCGGCGGCTCCCGCCCTGACAGACGCCTGGGCGGATCAGGCGGCGGCGGCCCAGGATCCCTGGCTGGGCCAGGCGTTGGAAAAAGGCTGGGCGGACTGGCGGGGCGAGGGCAAAGAGCGCCGGGTGGTCTTTGATCCGCTATGGCGGCGGCTCTACGAGCTTTGGCTGGAGACGGAAAAAGAAAATACGGCGGGCCTGCCCGACGGGGACAAAAAGCCGGGGGATTTCGATTACAGCCGGATCGTCAAAGAGCTTGACCGGCTGCGGGGCAATCTGGGCGCCACCATCCGGGAAAAACAGTTTATTCAGGAATTGAACCTGCGTTACGGCTGGTCGACGGATTTTATTCTCAACTTTTTCCGTCTGTGCTGTCATCGGGGCCTGAGCCAGATCAAAAATTATCAGCCCCTGGCCCGCCAGATCCACCGGGCAGGCATCTACACCCTGGAAAGCCTGGCCGCCTTTATGGATGAGGTGGATTGGATCCAGCGGCAGGCGGCGGAAATCAAAAAGGATTATCTGGGCCTGTATGGCATGGTGACGGTCACGGAGCGGGATTATTATGTCAAATGGCATGTGACCTGGCGGCAAAGCCACGGGATCATCGTCCGGGCCGCGCGGGAAACTACAGGGGCGGCCAACGCCTCTTTCAAATATTTGGACAAAATTCTGGAGGACTGGCATCAGCAGGGCCTGGATACCCTGGAAGCCTGCGAGGAAGCGATTCAGCGGCGGGCCAGGGAAAAAGAGGCGGCGATCAAAGAAAACCGGGCGGAAAAAGGCAAAACCACCCCGTCCAAGGGCCGCCGTCAAGTAGAGCGAGGCGGCGACAGCCCCTGGGCGGGGTACGAGGACAACGACACTTAGGAACTATAGAGTAACTCTGTAGAGCAACTCTGTAGAGCAACTCTGTCGCGCCTTAGCGGAAAGGTTTAACGCATGGACAAAGACACCAAACGCCTGCTCAAGCAAGAGGAACGGGATCAACGGGTAGCGGAGGTACATCGGCGATCGCCGGCGCTGCGAGAGGCCGACGAGGCTTTGGCCGCCGCCGGTCGGGCAGGCTTGCTGGCCGCCGCCGGCGGCGGGGATCTGGCCGGCGTCCGAGAGCGGATAGCGGCGCTGCGGGGAAAAAGGCGCCAAATCTTGGCCTCCCTGGGCCTGGATGAGGGTATCTATGAGGTGGCCTGGGATTGCCCCCTCTGTCAGGATCGGGGCTGGCAACGGCCGGGTGAGCCTTGCGTCTGCCAGCGGCAGGGCGACAGCCAGCGGCGGCTGACAGAAAGCGGCCTGACACCCTTGCAGCAAAAGCAAACCTTCGGCAACTTCTCCCTATCCTGGTATGACCATCCGGCGGAGGTGGAAAAGCTGGTCGGCCGGCTCAGGCAGTTTGCCGACAGCCTGATTCGGGGGGAGCCTTGCGGCAATATTTTCCTGTTCGGGCCGGTGGGCAACGGCAAAACTCACCTCTGCAGCGCCGTAGCCAACCAGGCGCTGGCCGGCGGCCGTCTGGTGGCTTATTGGCAAGTGGAGGAGCTGGTCGAGACGCTGCGGGAGGAAATGTACGGCAAAGGGGAACGGCCGCCGGGCCGGTCGCTGCCGGAGCGGCTGCTGCGGGCGGATCTGCTGATTTTGGAGGATTTGGGCGCCGAGCGTCTGACGGATTTCGCGGAAGAACAATTGGTACAGCTGATCGATCAGCGAATCGGCTGGCAAAAGCCTTGGCTCATCACCAGCCACCTGATCGGGGAAAAATTCAGCGGCCGCTATGACGCGCGCCTGGTGGATCGGGTGCTGGGAGAGGGTCAGCGGCTATATCTAAAGGAAAGCAGCGTCCGGTTCAAGCGGGCGCAAAAAGAAAAACGTTGAGCCGCCGCTCCGTCCCCCGCGGGGCCGGCTCAGGAGCCGGCCAGATAATCCAGCACGCCGGTCACAATGGCGGCCGCCTCGCTCCGGATCACGGAAATCCTGTTCATCCGCTCATAATCCGCCGGATTGCTGATAAAGCCCAACTCCAGCAGGGCCACAGGACATTCCTCAATCCGGCACACCGCCAGGCTTTGCCAGCGCACGCCGCCGTCGTAATGCTCCGTCCCCCGGGTCAGCGCGGCGCCCAAGGCTCGGGCCAGGGCGGCGGATTGCTGATGGCTGTACAAGGCCAGCACGCCTTTGTAATTGGCGATATCCTTATCTGAGCCCATGGAGTTGCGGTGCAGGGAAATGGCCAAATCCGGCTTTTGCGCCCGGATCATCTCGGCCCTGGCCTCCAACCCCAAGGGCATATCCTTTTCTCTGGTCAGGATCACCTTGGCCCCATTGTCCCGCAGCCGCGCGGCCAACTCCAGGGCCAATTCCAGATTGACATCCTTTTCCTCCTTGCCCCTTTTGCCCGCCGGCCCCGTGGCGCCCGGGTCATTGCCGCCGTGCCCCGGATCCAGCAAGATGGTTTTGCCGGCCAGCGGCAGCTCGCCTTGCGTCAGGGTCACGGGGTAACGGAAGCGGAAAATCAACCGGCCTTCCTTTTCCTCGTATTGGATCGTATAACCGTACAACCTACCCACTTTGCGGTGGGGCAAGGTATAAACGGCGTGCTCACCCACCTGGCTGAAGCTGATCTCGCCAAAGAGGGGATCCTCCCCCACCCTGGTCAGCGGTTGGCCCTGGGTCTCATGCAAAGTCAGCACCGTTCGCTCATCGCTCATATCCACATAATAGGAAGTAAAATACGGTAGCGGAAAGCTGATTTCCAGGCTGTCCCCGCCTGGCGTCAACCGGCTGGCGCCGGCCCTGGCGACGGGCAGGATCTCGTCCGGCAAAATGGTCACGTTGGGCTTGTAAGTCCAATTGCCGGAGGCCATCAGATAATACCCGTTTGACTCCGCCAGAATATGGCCCCTCACCCCCGCCCGCAGGGGCTGCATACGGGTGGAGCCGCTGGACGCCTCGGCCCTGACCACTGTTTGAGCGTCCTTGGTCACATAGACCAGGGGCTGATCAAAATAGGTCACCTTGGGGCCTGTCCCGCCGCCCGTACCCCCGCCGCCGCCGGTGGCGGGCGCCGGATCCCGGTTGATCACATGGGTGATTTCCGTATCCCGCTGCCGGAAGGTCAGGGTATTCTCGCCCAGGGCCAGCGCCGCGTAAACGCTGAAGTAGCCCTTTACCGTGCTTACCACCGGCTTGCCGTTTAAGTAGACGGGGTACCGGGGATCGGCCGAGCCGATAATATAGGAGTTTTCCGCCTGGGTGACGTAGCCGGTGGCCGGGTAGGAAATGCCCAGGGGCTGCGCCAAATCCATATCCATAAACAATTCCCGCAGCCGATCCTTGATGCCCAGGGCGTTCTCGGCGATTTTGCTATAGCCGTAAAAAATACTGCCGTCAATAGCGCCCAGGGATCGGTTGAGGGCGATCTGCCGGCTGATCTCCGTCGGCTTTTCCCAAGGACCGGCGTTGCCAATCCGGTAAGCGGCATGGCCTACATACAGCTTGACCTTGGTACCCAGGCAAACCGAGCGCCACCAGCGGGCCAAAATGTCGTAATCGCTGCCTTGCGTGCCGATAGCCCAATAAATTTGCGGCGCGATATAGTCAATGAGTTCTTCCCTCACCCAGAGCCGGGTGTCCGCGTAGCTTTGGGAATAGCTCTCATAACCGTTGGTGTCGGAACCCAGGGGATCATTTTTCTGGTTGCGCCAAATGCCGCTGGGCGAGACGCCAAACGCCGCGCCGGGCTTGACCGTCCGGATCATATCCCCCACCTTCTTGATGAGGGTGAGGGTGTTTTGCCGCCGCCAGTCGCCCAGGGAAAGGCCCAAAGGCTTGCCGTACCGCTCGTAGGCGGCGCTGTCGTTGAAATTGGGGTCGCTGGGGTAAAAATAATCGTCAAAATGAATGCCGGCCACCGGGTAACGGCTGATGATCTCCTTGACGCCGCTGACCACCAGATCTATCGCCTCCGGCTCGCCCGGATTGAGATAGAGCTTGCCGTCCGCGGCCGCCACTGTCAGGTCGGTTCGTTGCTTTACCGGCGATCCCGCGGCCAAAAAGCTGTGATCTGTCTGGGGCTTGTCCTGGGTACCCATGGTCAGCCGGTACGGATTGATCCAAGCGTGTACCTGAATGCCCCGCCGATCCGCCTCCGTCAGCAAAAACGCCAGCGGGTCATAGCCCGGATCCTGGCCGGCTGTGCCGGTCAGGTATTCGGACCAGGGGAAAAGCTCCGAGGGATACAGCGCGTCGCCCTTGGGCCGCACCTGAAAAAATATCGTGTCCAGGCCAGCCGCCAGCGTCGTGTCCAAAATGTTGATCAATTCCTGCTTTTGGCGGGCCGGGTCGTTTTTCGTCGCCGGAAAGTCAATATTGTAGACGGTGGCGATCCAGACGCCCCGCATTTCCTCGTCCTTGGTCAAATCCGGCGGCTCGGCCGCGACGACGCTGACAGCGGCGGCCGCTTTCCCGACGCCACTCGGCGCGGCGCTACTCGGCGTGGCGCTCCGCTCCGGCTCACCCGGGGCCGCGGCAGCCTCACCCGCCGCGCCGGCGCTGGCCGCGGCGCCAGTTCCGGACGCGGTGCCGGCGCCAGCCTCACCCGCGGCGCCGGCGCTGGACGCGGCGCCAGTCGCCGACGGGGCGCCAGCGCCAGCCGCGGCGGCCGCCGGGCTGACGGCGGCAGGCGCCTGAGCGCCGCCGTCCGACGCCCCGCCCCGGGACGGCTCACCGACGGCGACGGCGCCCTTCTCACCCGCGGCGCCAGCTCCCGCCGCAGCGACCGTCACCGGCCCGCCGCCGGCTGACGCCGGCCCCGCCGCCGT
>JAISDE010000222.1 GCA_031265035.1 Peptococcaceae bacterium
CGGCAAGAAGGACGGCGCTGATGAGGCTGGGCAGGAAGACTCGGCGGCCGACGACCTCGAGAGTCGGAACGAGGGCAAGGCCAAGGGCGCCGGCAAAGGTGGGGATAAAGGCGGAGCGGATGCCGGGGAACGGGCTTTTTTGGCGTACCTGGCGGCGCCGGCGCCGGAGGTGTGTTTGGTGTTGCGTTGCCGCCAGGGCCGGCCCGACCGCCGGAATAAGCTGGTGGCGGCGATTGAGAAGGCCGGCGGGCTGGCGGAGGCGGCGCCGTTGCCGCCGGCCCGGGCAGTGCCTTATCTGGCCCAGCTGGCGGAGGCGGCGGGCAAGCGCTGCGCCAATCCGTTGCTGGAGCAAATCGTCAAAGGCCAGCCGGCGGGGGTGGGGCTGGCCGGCGCCGCGCGGGAATTGGAAAAGGCGATCGCCTACGCGGGCGAGGCGGAGGAACTGACGGCGGCGATGCTGCGGGAGATCTTGATTCCCAGCCTGGAGGCGGATATTTTTCGGCTGGTGGACGCGCTGGCCCGGCAGCGGCGGCCGGAGGCGCTGCGGGAGCTGCGGGAGCTGCTGGCTCGGGGGGAGTCGCCTTTTGGTATTTTGGCGATGATCACCAGACAGATTCGCTTGATTTTTTGGGCGAAGGCCTGCCAAAAGGCCGGTTACGATCGGGGACAGACGGCGCGGGCGCTGGGCTGCCATCCTTTCGCGGCGGACAAGGCGGCGGAGCAGAGCCGGCGGTATACCTTCCCAGGGCTGGAGGCGGCGATGGCGATATTGCAGGAAACGGATCTGGCGATGAAAAGCGGCCGCCAGTCAGGACAGGCGCTGGAGGATCTGGTGATCGTTTTGGGCGAGGGCCGGGATTGAGTGGCAGGGGCAAGAGGCAGGGCTGAGAGCCAGAGGCCAAGCTGAGAGCGAAGGAGCCGGGCCGAGCGGCAAGGGGCCAATGCCAAGTCTGAGCGGCAGGATTGAGAGCAAAGGGCGGGAAACTGTAATATGAAAAAGATTATGCTGGTATTTGGCACCAGGCCGGAAGCTATCAAGATGTGCCCTTTGGCGCTGGAATGCGCCGGCCGGCAAGAGTTGACGACGGTGGTTTGCGTTACCGGCCAGCATACGCAGATGCTGTGGCCGGCGTTGGATTATTTTGGGGTCGCGCCGGCTTATGATTTGGCGGTGATGAAAGATGAGCAGACCCTGGCGGATATCACGGCGGCGGTGCTGCTAAAGCTGACGCCGGTATTGGCGGCGGAAAAACCGGATCTCGTGCTGGTACACGGCGACACCACTACCGCGCTGGCCGCCGCCTTGGCGGCTTTTTACCGTCAGATCCCGGTGGGGCATGTGGAGGCGGGGCTGCGCACCTACGATCTCGCCGCGCCTTATCCGGAGGAATTCAATCGCCGGGGCGTGGGCATTCTGGCCCGTTATCATTTCGCCCCGACGGAATGGGCGGCGGGGAATTTGCTCAGGGAGGGCGCGGCGCCGGAGAGGGTGTTTGTCACCGGCAACACGGTGATCGACGCCATCAGGACGACGCTCAGGGAGGACTACAGCCATCCGGAACTGGACTGGGCCGCCGGCGGCAAGCTGATTTTGGTGACCGCCCATCGCCGGGAGAATATCGGCCGGCCGATGGAGGGGATGTTTGCCGCTATCCGGCGCCTGGCGGAGGATTTTCCGGCGGTCAGGGTGATCTATCCTATTCACAAGAACCCCCAGGTGCGGCGGATAGCGGAGCGGTATCTCAGGGATAATGAGCGGATTCGGTTGATCGAGCCTTTGGAGGTCTTTGATTTTCATAATTTTTTGCGCCGCTGCTATATCATTCTCACCGATTCCGGCGGCTTGCAGGAGGAAGCCAGCGCCGCGAGAAAGCCGGTGCTGCTGATGCGGGACGGGACGGAGCGGCCGGAGGGAATCGAGGCGGGGATAGTCAGGCTGGTTGGCGGGGATCAGGAGCGGATCTATGGGGAAGTGGCCCGGCTGCTGACGGATCCGGCGGCTTACGCGAGCATGATCACAGGCAAAAACCCCTTCGGCGACGGGTTTGCCGCCAAACGGATCGCGGATATCCTGGTGGGCTTGAAAGATTAGAGTTCTGCCTGTTGCTCCTGGGCATCGTTGTCCTGATGGTTGGGACAATAAAAAAGTAGCCGCCATCCCGTCCAAAGATCCGGCTACTTTAGCTAAAATCTGAGGGCGTGACCGTCGCTGGTGGGCGCTCTCTTTACGCTTATTATAGCCCCGCGGGTTGTTGGTTGTCAATGAGATTTTTTGCGTCAGGTCATTTCTGGTCATTTCTGGTCATTTCGCGTCATTCCGGCATTCCGCCCCGCTGCCAAGGGGCGGTTTTTTATTTTACGCCTTTTACGCTTAGTTCGCGCTCAGACCGTACGCGGTCAAGCTCGGCGCGGACAAGCGCCGCCCCTCTCTCAGTTTCGGCGAAAGCCCCTTCCCAATCATAATTGCCATTTTCGTCCGTGTGTCGTCTGTCGAACTCATCTCGAACCCTGCGGATATCCTCAACAGTAAAACTATCGGGGAAATTAGTTGTCGCTCTCATGGTCAACGCTCCCTTCTAATAACATCGTGGGTGGGACAAGCATAATTTCCTTGTAACCCTCATCAATAAGTATATGCCGGATGTTTTTATTGGTTTTAACGTTCGCCATATGCCGCATATTCCACGAGACGATATAGTCACAGCCAGCTATAATGGCGGCGGCGATATGCTGGCTGTCTCGCCTGCTTCTTTTTGGCAATACGTTTCGCTCAATTATTTTTGACGCGAGAAGCGCTACGTCGGCGTTTATGTGTATATCCTCAAAGCTGATTTCCGCCACATGCCGCAATAGCGCCTCTTTCCTTTCCGGTGAGCAATCGCCTATCTCATCGAATACGACGCTTGACAAATACACGTCATACCGCCCAGCCTTAATATAATCGAACAACTCGCGGGAATAAGCCTGCTCAGAAGGCTTCTCTGGCTGCTCTAAATGGCTGATAGCGCTTGTGTCAAGATAAATTTTAGGCTTCCGCATACTATGCTCTTTAGGGGGTTCATTCGTCGAACTATTTTTATATCCCAATAATTCGTTCATATCCACATTAAAAAAATCCGCTATTGTCTCTACTGATTCCAGATCTGGTTCCCTCTCCCCAGTCTCGTACATTCCAATGGCGCTTCGGGATATGTTTAATTTTTTCGCTAATTCCTCTTGCGTCAGCCCGTCTTCTTTTCTTAATCTTTTAAGGCTTTCTTGAAATAAAGTCACGCTATGTCACCCCCTTCAACACAATAATATCACAGCTTGTGAAAAAAACAAGAAAAAACTCCACAAAATGTGTGTGGGAATTTAATGGCAAAATTATAAAATTCCATGTTGCAAAATGATGAAACTATGGTAAACTTAAAGAAAAAAATGTCTTACATAATTGGGGTAAGCATTAATTATGGGCCGTGAGTGCGAATAGGTATACCTATCTGCACACAGGGAAAAAGACGTGGGTACGCAAAAAAAAACCGCGCAGCTATCAGCTTTGCGGTCATCGAAGAACGTAGTGCGGATAAGTATACCCTGGCGCACAAAATGGAAATATTAGTGGTTTTTTAGGACGCGAGCAGCATAATTGTGATCGAGCGGAGGGGAAATTTATGAGAAATCAAAAAATGGGGCGAAAGATAAGATCGGTGGTCAGTATGTTGGTGCTGCTGACGATGTTCGCTTCTCTGCTACCTGTGGACACTTCTCTTTTGCCTGTCTTTGGCGAGAGTGAGCTAGGCGCCGCCGGCGTCGAGCCGGCCGGCGATCCCGGCGGCGGTTCCGGTTCCGGCGCCGAGCCGGGAGGTGGCTCAGGTGGTGATTCCCCTAGCCCAGGCGGCGGCTCAGGCAGCGATAGCGCCGGCGGCGGCGGCAACGCTGGCGATAACGGCAGCGGCAGTGGCGAAGATAGCGCCGGCGGCGAGGGCAATGCCGGTGGCGAAGATAGCGCCGGCGGCGAGGGCAATGCCGGTGGCGAAGATAGCGCCGGCGGCGGCGACAAGGCCGGCGGCGGCGACAAGGCCGGCGGCGGCGACAACGCCGGTGGCGAGGGCAATGCCGACGGCGAGGGCAATGTCGGTGGCGAGGACAAGACCGGTGGCGGCGACAACGCCGGCGACGGCGACAATGCCGGCGGCGGCGACAATGCCGGTGGCGAGGACAACGCCGGCGACGGCGACAATGCCGGCGGCAACGGTAAAGGCGGCGGCGGCGAACATAGCAAAGACGACGGCGACGGCGTTGATCCCAGCGCTGATCCTACCGATCCCAACGCCGATCCCACCGATCCAGCCAACCTGCCCGGCGGCGAACCCAATATCCCCGCGATCCCCCTGGAAGACGCCGCCGCCCATCCTTTTACGGTGGCTTTCACCTTTGACGGGGATCCCGACAGCCCGCCGGAAGAAGGATTAGAAAATGTTGAGAACAGCAAATTTTACCTGCTGCGGACAGGCGAGACCGCTAAGGTCAATGCCGGCATCACCCCCAGTTGGTCGGACGGCCACGCGGTGGGCGTGAAGATCCACGTAAGCCTGCCTTATATCTACTACCAGAGCGGCAATTATGTCATGACCTATGATAAAGCTGAGGCCCTAGCGAATGACGACGACGGGCGCCTGATTGGCGTGGAGGCGAAGCCCCTCGCGGGGGGCACTGCTTGGGAGGTGGATGCTTCGTCCTCGGCGGATACGACTGACGGTTATTTCCGGGGCGACAGCCTGGTTCTGGCTTATATCGGCAATTGGGTGCCAGGTTTCCAGCCGACTGCCAACTTTGATTTGCGGTTTTTCGCGGAGGACGCCGATGACCCGGACAAGAAGTTTGATGTGCCGCAAAATGTCTACGCTCAGGTGACCGGCTGGGGATCTTACGAGAGTTACGTCCCTGGCTCGGGCCAGGAGCAGGCCACCGGCCCCTGGTATACCGGTATCAGCCAAGAGGAAGGCAACACTTCGTCGCCCGGCGACGTGAAGGATCCCAGCACCAGGATCGATCTCATCTATACCAGCCTTACCTGGGAAACCAGTATCACGCCTTTGCGTCAGCATACCGTGATCTGGGATCGGTTCAACTACGTGCCCTTCCGGCTGGAGGTCAAAAACACGGCCGTAGACGAGGGCAGCGGCGAGCCGATTCCGGGCGCGCGGGCGGATGATTTTCGCGTCGCCCTGTATGTGCCCTCCAAAAACCTGGTGTCCTACGATTACAGCGGCGTCCTGGATCAGGATATGATGATGTGGGCCTATGAGCGAGATCCGGATACCGGCGCGGTGACGCCTGTCTATCGGGGGAAGACTGATAATCCTCACAGCGAGATCAGGACGGTCACCTCGGAGCAGGACACTTTCCTGGTGGGCAACCCGGCGGTGGGCGGCGGCGCGCTCATCTATGATTTGACCGATATAGTCGTGGCCAACGCCGACGACGATCCCGACAATGACTTGGACGAGAACGACCCGGCCAACTGGGGCGAGCCCATACCCTACCGTTATATCAGCAACGGCGTCTTTTACATCGAGCGGCCGGAGGCGACCTACGATGGTGATGATGAGCACGCTTTCGAAAACGATCGCCTGGGTTCCATCGACGCCGGCGCCAGCCGGGTTTACCGGGTGGAGATCCCCTTTCCCACCTTCGTCCATGTGCCCAGGGAGTACAGTTTGCAGGAAATTACCACCGTGTTTTTCCAAAATACCGGCAGCCTGGAGTTCCAATGGAGCAAACGGGATCTCAAGCCCTTCAATCTTGACGCGCCGGCGACCAACAGCGTCGCTTACGAGAAAACCGCCCAGGATGGGGGCCATTACAAAAGCCTGGAGGACGCCCGCTACTATATCGGCGGCTTCACCAACACCTCCAATACGCCCCTTTTCCGGCTGTCCGTACAGGACGAATACCCCCAATATTTTGAGCTGCGCTATTTCGGCTACCGGATCAAAAAGACCGACTTGCTGCCTTATCAGGTAACAGGCCCCAATGCCGAGCCGATCCTGACGGAATTTTTGCGGACGGACTACGATAGCTACATTATCAAGCAAGAGGAAATGTGGCGTCAGCGCCTGCGGGACAGCATGGACACCGAGTATTACGGCGTCGCGCCGGTCAACGGGAACGGC
>JAISDE010000225.1 GCA_031265035.1 Peptococcaceae bacterium
AGGTGGCTCAGGCTGATCCGCCAGGAGCAGGCGGCATTTTTGCGGTCGCCGCTCACGGCGTAATCGGCCCGGGAGGGGGTGCCGGGGACAGAGCAGGCGGACTTGACCGACACGCATACCCCTTCCCGGTCGAGGGCGGCCTGAAAATCGTCGCCTCTCACGCCGGCCACGCTGAGGTTCAGGATGTAGGGGCTGGCGGCGGCGGGGCTGTTGAGCCTGACCAGGGCACAGCGCGACAGCCCCAGGAGCAGGCGCTCCCGCAGCGCCCTCACCAGGGCCAGCCGGGGCGCCCGCTCCGCCAGCGCCGTCGCCAAAGCGGCGCTGGCCGCCGCCGCCAGCCCCAGGGCAGCCGTGCCACCCCGATAATGGGCGCCTCGCCCGCCGCCGTGAATCAGCGGCTCCAGCAGGACGCCCTCCCGCCGCAGCAACACCCCGCTGCCATTGAGGCCGTAAAACTTGTGGGGGGCAAAACTCAGGCAATCAATACCCTCAAAGCAGACAGGTATTTTACCCATCGCCTGGGTCGCGTCCACATGAAAACGGCAATTGGGGTAATCCCGCAAGATCGCCCCGATCTCCCGAATGGGCTGAACCGCGCCCAACTCGCTGTCCACCTGGCAAACCGATAAAATTATGGTATCCGACCGCAGCGACTCCCTGAGCTGGGCCAAATCCACCCTGCCATCCGGGAGGATATCCACCAGTTCCACCGTAAACCCTTGTTCCTGCAACGCGGCCAGCGGCGCGCTGACGGAAGGGTGCTCCAGGCAGGTGGAGATAATGTGCTTGCCCCGGTGCCTGTAGGCTCGGGCCAGGCCCTTGAGTGCCAGGTTGTTGGCCTCGCTGGCGCCGGAGGTGAAGATGATCTCGTCGGGCTTGACTCGCAGCAGATCGGCCAGGCTGGCCGTGACCCGCTCCAGCTCCGCCTCCGCCAGCCGTCCCGCCTCATGCCGGGCGCCGGCGTTGCCGCCAAACCGCTTTTCCGTCTGGCAGAAAACCTCCAAAACCGCCGGATCAACGGGCGTATTGGCGGCATAATCCAGGTAAATCATAGCGGCGCCCGGAGAGCCGGGCAGGGCGAGGCAGCCGGCCCGGCCAAGGCTGCCGCGGGCGGCGCCGCCGATACGGGCGCGGCCATCGGCTCAGACGCGGCCGCCGGTATAGCGCCAATCAGATCCTTGACTACCTCGCCGGCCAGGATCAGGCCGGCCACCGGCGGCACAAAAGCGTTGCTGGCCGGCACCTGCCGGCGTTCCCAGCATTTTCTGGCAGTCCCCGGCGGGCAAACGCAATGCTCCCGGCAAGCGGCGGCGCCGTCCGCCAAAGGCGTTCGGGCCGGCTCCCGGGAATAAACCACTTTCAACTCGTCGACGCCCCGTTTGCGCAGCTCCCGACGCAATACCCTGGCCAGCGGGCAAACCGAGGTGGCATAAATATCGGCCACCTCAAAAGCCGTCGGATCCAGCTTGTTGGCCGCCCCCATAGCGCTGATCACCGGCGCGCCCAGGGCCTTGGCCCGGCAAATCAATTCCAGCTTGGCCGACACGGTGTCCACGGCGTCCACAATATAGTCATAGCGCGACAAATCCACCTGATCCGCGGTCGCCGGCACATAAAAAAGCTTGTAGGCGCCCACCTCGGCCCGGGGATTGATTTCCAGGATCCGTTCCCGCATCGCGTCCACCTTATAGCGGCCCACCGTTTTCCTGGTAGCGATAATCTGCCGGTTTAAGTTGGTCAGGCAAATCCGATCGTCGTCAAACAGATCAATCCCGCCCACACCGCTGCGGGCCAAAGCCTCGGCGCAATACCCACCCACGCCGCCAATGCCGAATACCGCCACCTTGCCGGCGAAAAGACGCTCCATATTTTCCGTGCCCAGCAACAGCGCGGTTCTGGAGAATTGATCCAACATAGCGACCGCGCTCCTTATATCATCTACTATTTTATATCATCTACTATATTATATTATCTACTATATTATAGCATCTACTATTATGTCATCCACTATAATGAGGGAAGATTATCCCGCTCCTTGAAATCGTGGCCTACATGCTTGATGCTCACCCTGGTAAAAGGCGGTACCGACTGGGTGATAAAGGCGTTGCTGCCAATGACCGAGCCTTTGCCGATCACCGTCTCGCCCCCCAGGATAGAGGCGCCGGCGTATACCGTCACCTCATCCTCCAGGGTAGGATGGCGCTTTTTGCCCCGGAAGCTCTGCCCGCCCCTGGTGGACAGCGCGCCCAGCGTCACGTTTTGATATATTTTTACATTGGCGCCAATCTCGGTGGTCTCGCCAATCACGATCCCGGTGCCGTGATCAATAAAGAAATGATGGCCGATCTCGGCGCCGGGGTGGATATCGATACCGGTCAGGCTATGGGCGTACTCCGTCATGATCCGGGGAATCAGGGGCACCTCCAGCAGGTGGAGGGCATGAGCCAGCCGATATACGGTAATGGCGAAAATGCCGGGATAGGCGAATATGATCTCCCGCACGCCGCGGGCGGCCGGATCGCCGTCGTAGGTCGCCTGGGCGTCGGTGAGCAGCGTTTCCCGCGCGGCGGGAATCCGCTCCAAAAATCGCTGGCAGACGGCGTCGGCCCGCTCCGACATATCATGACAATTGGCCCCATCGCCGGCGCCGTAATTGAAAGCGCAGCAAATTTGCCGCCGCAGCTCCCGCCGGATCCGGTACAGCAAATCCCCGACATAATATTCCCGGTGCCCCGCGTCTATCTCATCCTTGGCGAAATAGCCCGGGAACAAAAGCCGGCGCAACAACTCGACGCAATCGATCACCGCCGCTTTGTCGGGCAAAAATCTAATCCCGGACAGCTCCGCCCCGCCACCGCTCTCGTAACTGGCGATAACAGCGGCTACCAGATCGCTGATATCCCCCTCCTGTTTTTGCCCATTAGCCATGGTGATCGCTCCCCGCGCCCAGGCGCCGTCTACTCTTGCCGACTTTTCCGCCCCTTGCTGGGGGCCGCTTTGGCGGCCGCGCGGTTTTTACCCGCCGCGTCCATGTGAACGATGATTTTCTCCAGGCTCTCGTCACTGATCACATGCTCGATCCGACAGGCGTCTTCCTCGGCCGTTTTGTAGTCAACGCCCAAAACCTCCGCGAAATACCGGGTCAGCAGCTTGTGCCGACGATAAATCTCAGTCGCCTTTTCCCGGCCTTTTTCCGTCAAATGGATTTTTCTGCTCTTATCCATTTCCACATAGCCCATCCCTTTCAGGATGGAGACCGCCCGGCTGACGCTGGGCTTTGAGTACTTCAACTCCGCGGCCACATCCACCGATCGGACTTCCCCGTATCTTTCCTCCATAATCAAAATAGTCTCCAAATAGTCTTCACCGGATTTGTGCAGGGCCATAACGGTTTCTCCCTTCATCGCTGGTTTTTCGCCGACCGGCGAGCCCGCCGGCCTATTTGCCGGAAAAGGCGCTGTCCCGGCGTTTTTTCTATTTTATCATACCAGTGAACAGTCCACAACTCTAAGTTTCGCGCAAAGGCAATAAAAGGTAAGTAGTGTAAGTAGGGCTGAATCGCAAAAGGCAGTAAGGCAGTAAGGTCTAAGCCAGTAAAAGACAGTAAAAGGCAGTAACGGGAAACACTTCTCTTTTTTTTGTTTGTCTGCTAAAATGTGCGTATAACGAAATATGATAAGATATGATAAGACTATGATAAGAAGATGAGAATATGCTGAGAATAATTACGGAAGGATATTGTCTATGAGCAAAGCCGCCAGAAATGCCAAAGGTCTGCTGGTCACAGTTTTAGCCCTGGCGGTACTGCTTCTCACGCCTTTCGCCGTCGCCGGCCTTTTTGGGCAGCCGGCGGAAGAAGTAGTTTGGGTCAATTCGCCTACAGCCAAAACAGATTATGATGTCCTCGTGCTGGGCGGGGAACCGGAAGGCGTCGCCGCCGCCGTCGCCGCCGCCAGAAACGGCGCGAGTGTCCTGTTGCTGGAGGACGACCGCTCCCTGGGCGGCCTGATGACCTTGGGTGGGCTGAATTTTCTGGACATGTGCCGGGGCCGGGACGGCGAGCTGCTGACCAGGGGAATTTTCTCCGAGTTTTACCGAGGCGTGGGCGGCAACGCTTTTGACCTGACCGACGCCAAAAACTACTTTTTGGAGCTGGTCACCGCCGAGCCGCTGCTAACCTTGCGTACCGGCGCCGCTCTTGTGGCGCCTGTCGTCGAGAACGGGCGGGTTTTGGGCGTCAGGGTTCGAGAGGGGCGGCAGGAAAAGGTTTATACCGCCCGGCGTCTCATTGACGCCACCGCCGACGCCGATCTGGCCGCCGCCGCCGGCGCGCCCTTTACCATTGGCGGGGAGGATATCGGCGAGGCGGATCGCCAAATGGGGGCCACCCTGATATTTGAGTTGGCCGATGTCAATTGGCCCCGGGTATTTTTCCACCTCAATGCCCAGCGCCTGTCCGGGCTGCTGACCGGCGGTTCCCGGGATATGGGCGCCCAGCTCAAATCCGCCTGGGGATACGAGGCGGAAGGCTTCGCCTATGTGCCCGCCGATCCGCTGACCCGCCTGCGGGGCTTCAATATCGCCCGGCAAAAAAACGGTAATGTGCTGGTCAACGCCTTGCTGGTTTTCGGCCTGGATCCCTTGAGCGAGACAAGCCGGCAGTTGGCCGTCCAACGGGCGCGGACGGAATTGACCCAGCTTTTGCCCTATATCCGGGAAAATTTCGCCGGCTTTGCCGACGCCCGCCTGGTGTCTACCGCCCAGCAGCTTTACGTGCGGGAAAGCCGGCACCTGATCGGCGAGTACCAGCTGACTATCGACGACGTGCTGGAAAACCGGGATCAATGGGACAAGATCGCCATCGGCAGCTATCCCGCCGACGTACAGCCTTCCGCCGCCCAGCCTTACGGCACGGTCATCGGCAGCCCCGACCGTTACGCCATACCTTTTCGCTGTCTGGTGCCCCTGAAGGTTGACAATCTTTTGGTGGTAGGCCGCGGCGCCTCTTATACCTCTTTGGCCGCCGCCAGCGCCCGGGTACTGCCCCTGGGCATGGCTTGCGGCGAGGCGGCGGGCGCCGCCGCCGCCCATTCCCTACGGGGCGGCTTGAGCTTTCGGGAAATGAGCGCCTCCTCTGAGGCTATCGCCGCGCTGCAAGCCGACTTAAAGGCTAGGGGCGCTTATTTGGAGGATTTCTCTTTGCCGGAGCCGCTTACGGAGCATTGGGCTTATCCCGGCCTGGCGACCCTGCGGCGCCTGGGCCTGCTGGACGGCGGCTACCAAAATGATTACCGATTGGCAGACCCTATGGATAAATGGCAATTGCAATATTTGCTGAATGGCGTCCTGCGGAAGTCCGGCCTGCCGCTGGCCGCCGACCTGCCTTACCTGGAGGCCAGCCTGGCGCCGGGGGCCGGCGAGATCCTGGCCTTGGCCCGCGAGGCCCTGGTGCTGGCAGAGGCGGCGACGGCGGCGGCCGGCACGGGCGCTGACGCCGGCACAGGCGCTGGCACAGGCGCTTACGCCGGCACAGGCGCTGGCGCTGGCACAGGCGCTGGCGCCGG
>JAISDE010000053.1 GCA_031265035.1 Peptococcaceae bacterium
TCTCCCAATCTCAGGCAGACGGCCGCTCCCAGCGTAGCGATCTCCATGGCGTTACGCTGGCCGAATTTGATGTAGCGCGCGTGATAGCCCTCATACTCGGCCCTGGGAATCACGATGGCCGCGAGTAGTTCCCGGCCGGCTCGCAACACTGTCTGCCCCGGCCCCGCGTGGAATCCCGTCACCGGCACCTGCCGCGCGCCCTCCGGCCCGGCCAGCTCCAGCTGGGCATTCAACACCAAAAGCGCCGGTACGCTGTCCGCGCTGACGGCGCCGTTGCACAGATTGCCGCCAATGGTGGCCACATGCCTGATCTGGGGACTGCCCACCTGATTCGCCGCTTGGGCCAGTACGGGGATAGCGCCGCGGATAATTTCGTCGCGGTAAATATCGTCAAAACAGGTTCCCGCCCCAATCGCGATATCGCCGTTGGCCCTAAGCGAGATCCCCTTGATTTCCTCTACATCCCTGATGCTGATCAGCGTCGCCTCGGTCAGCCGGCGCTCTTTCAGGCGGATCATAATGTCCGTGCCGCCGTTTACCAGCGCCGCGCCCTCGTTTTGGGCCAGCAGCCGCAAGGCGTGGTCGACGCTCTCCGCTCGGTAGGTTCCCTTTATATCATACATGACGACTTTTCCCTTTCCCTTTTCTCCCCCTATTTCCCTCTATCCCTTATTTCCCCCTTTTCCTTCCTTCCTTCTTTCTTCCCTTCTTTCTTCCCTTCTCCCTCTCAGTCGGCCTCGTCGATCAGCCCCGCCTCGATAAACGCCTCGATCAGGTTTTGGGGCGACAGGGGCAGCGCGTTGACGGCCACGCCCGTAGCGTGCAGCACGGCGTTGCGTATCGCCGGGGCCAAGGGGATCAGGGGCGGCTCACCCAGCGCCTTATTACCAAAAGGGCCGGTTGGCTCATAGCTCTCGACGAAATGAACCTCCATGGGCGGTATATCCATGCAGGTGGGGATTTTATAATCCAGAAAATTATTGTTCAGCATCCTGCCCGTCTTTTTGTCGTAAAGCAGCTGCTCGGACAAGGCGTAGCCCACGCCCATAGCTATACCGCCGTGTACCTGCCCCTGGGCCAGCTGCGGGTTTAGGAGCGTCCCGCTGTCGTGGACATTGACAATCCTCTTGATCCTCACCTTGCCCAGGGGCACATCCACCTCCACCGCGGCAAAACAGGCGCCAAAGGCAAAGGCGTTGCCCATACAGGTATAAGTCGCCTCCGCCGTCAAATGCTCCGTCTGGGTGACATGGTCATTACAGTATTGCGTATAAGCAGCCACCTCCGCTATGGAGGCGAGAGGATCGCCCCCCTCCAGCGACGCGATCCCTTCCCCCACCAGCGTCAGCTCCCCCGCCTGGCGGCCCAGCATAGCGGCGGCCCGCTCCAGCAGCTTCGCTTTCATGAGCAGGGCCGCTTTCTTGACCGCCCCGCCGGAGACATAAGTCTGCCGGGAAGCGTACGAGCCAGCGTCATAGGGCGTAATATCCGTATCCTGCACCGGCATCACAAAAAGCCGGTCTTCCGGGATGGTGAGGATCTCCGAGGCGATCTGCGCGAATATAGTATCGGAGCCCTGCCCCAGGTCGGTGGCGCCTACCTGAATCTGGGCCGTGCCGTCCTCATTGAGGATGACGCGGCAGGCGGCGTTCTCGATTTGCAGCGGGTAAACGCCAGTCTTGTATGAGAAAACAGCCATGCCCAGGCCCTTCTTGAGCTTGGGCGAGGTCGCGTTAAACTTGGCGTAAGCCGCCCGCCGCCGCTCCCAATCCACCGCCTGGGCGCCTTTATCCAGACATGCCGCCAGCCCGCAATTCTCCGCGACAAAATGGTCAAAAGGATCCAAAAAACCGTCCCTCATTATATTCAGCCCGCGAAAAGCGACAGGATCCATACCCAGCGCGGCCGCCGTGTCATCCACATGGCTCTCCAGGGCAAAAGCGAGTTGGGGTATGCCATAGCCCCGCAGAGCCGCCGCCGAGGGCAAATTGGTGTAAGCCGTGGAAGACTCGCCCACCTGCTCCCCCGTCGCCGTATATGTCTGAAAATAATTCGTCACCGCGTAGGCCGTCACGGCGTGCCCGTGGGCCGCGTAAGCGCCGCCGTTGGCGTTGACGCGAACGGCCCGTTTTCTCATGCGGCCGTCCCTGTCCACCTCCATCGCCGCGTAAATATCCATGGCGTGGCGGGTACGGCTGCAAACGAAGGTTTCCTCCCTGGTCATGATCAGCGCCACGCACTTGCCGCCCAGCTTTTGGGAAAGCAGCGCCGCTATAGGCTCATACAGCGTATCCTGCTTGTTGCCAAAGCCGCCGCCCAGATAAGGCTTGATCACCCTTATCAGCCCCAGGGGCATTTGCAGCGCCTGGGCGATATTGCGCCGGGCGGTAAAGGGCACCTGATTACAGGTGACTATGACCATCTTGCTGCCGTCCATATAGGCGAAGCAAGCGTTTGTCTCAATATGCGCCGCGTGTACCGCCGGCACATAAAAACGCGACGCCGGCAGATCCGGCAGCCCCTCTATGCGCGGGTCGGCGGAAAACCGCGCCTCGCCCCAACGGGTATCCGAGCCTTCAATGGAAAAATCCAGCCGCCCCAACTCATTGGTGGGATAGGCCGGATTGATGGCCCTGGCCCCGCCTACGGCCTCCGCCGGCGTCAGCATAGGCGTATAAGTCTCATACTCCACCTTTATACGCTCCACCGCTTTCAGCGCCGCGAGGGGATCCACCGCCGCCACCGCCCCGATCTCATCGCCGTAAAAGCGGGGATACCGGCTCAAAATCAGCCGATCCTTGATATCCCCGTGGCCGGGATCCAAAGACAGAGGATGCCCTGCCGTGGCGTAGGCTGTCGCCGGCGCGTCAAAGCAGGTGATGATCCCCCTGACACCGGGCACCCGTAGCGCCTCGGCGCAATCAATGCTTTTGACCGCCCCGCTGGCTACGGTACTATGCAAAACCTTGGCATACAGCGCGTCGGGCGGGATCAGATCCTCCACAAATTTCGCCGTCCCCGTCACCTTTTGCCTGCCGTCGATTTTTTTGACCGCTTTCCCAATACCCATGGTTTTCCTCCCGCCCTCAAGGCGCCTCTCAATACGGCCGCCCGCCGCTCAATCCGGCTGATCGCCGAAATTATAATACATATCCAGCGAATAAGGGATATCCTGAAACTTCGCCAGATATTCGCCATCCCGAAAATCCTCAAAAGCCACCATATAATAATCGCCGTTCTCGTACACGAAAGGCACCTCGTAGATCATGCCCGGCAACCTGGCGGCCTGGGAAAACCAAGCTGTGCCCGACTCGCCGTCCTCGCTGAGCGAAAGGGAGCGATAATTGATAAACAGCGGCACCAAATACGGATAGGAGCGCTCCTTTTGAAACGCCTGGACAAATTCCGCCTCCGTCATGGCCGCCTTGAAATCCGCGGTCAGGTAGTCGTAAATGCCGGCCGGCTCATCATAATGGTAATTGATCGCCTCGGCGAAATCCCGCGCCCGCTCCGCCGCGCGGGTCTCGGTCTTGTTGGAGCCGGCGCGGCCCGGCGCGGCCAGCAGGATCCCGCATAGTAAAAGGCATAGTAAAACGCCAGGGAGCCTCCGCATATCTTTATCGCTCCATTCTGGAGTACGGTATAGTGTAGGCGCCGGGAAACTCCGCCTTATTGGAGGCGATGATCAGCGCTATAATAGTCATGATATAAGGCAGCATCAGCAGCAGCTGATTGGCGATATCCACGCCGAGGGCCTGCAGCCGCATCTGCAGGGCGGAGGCGAAGCCAAAGAGCAGCGCCCCCCACATCGCCCGCGCGGGCAGGAAGCGCGCGAAAATCACCACGGCCACAGCGATATATCCCCGCCCGCTGATCACCGCCTCGGTGAAAGAATTGAGGTAGGCGATAGTCATAAACGCCCCCGCCGCCCCGGCGTACAGCCCGCCGATCAGCACCGCCGCGTACCTTATGCCCAAAACATTGACACCCTTGGCGTCAGCCGCCCGGGGATGCTCGCCTACGGCTTTGATTTTCAGGCCTAAGGTCGTCCTCTCCAAAATAAACCAGGTGAGGGGCACCAGCAGGAAACTCAGGTACACCAACGCGTTATGCTGAAACAGAATCGGCCCCAAAACCGGGATATCCGACAGACCTGGCAGGCTGAGGCCTTGAAAGGGCGTGATTCTGGGCGGCAAGGATCGCACGCCGAAAATCACCCGGTAGATATAGGCGGCCAGACCGGCGCCCAGGATATTCATGCCGAGGCCGGCGATCACCTGATTGGCCCTCATAGTAATGGCTAGCCACGCCATGATCAGGCTCCAAAACATACCGGTGAGCATACCGCCCAGTAGCCCCAGCCACAGGCTGCCCGTAAAGCTGGCCGCGGCGAAGCCCGTCACCGCCCCCATAATCATCGTGCCCTCGACTCCCAAGTTCAGGATGCCTGCCCGCTGGGTATAGATCTGCCCCAGGGCCGGCGTCATGATAGGCGTGGCGAGCCGGACGGTGCTGGCTAAAAGGCTGATGAGGAAATTGGCGGTAAAGATATTCTCAAGCATCCCGCTCCCTCCTTCCCGGCTCTTTTGACGACAGTTTTGATGGCTGTTTTGACGACAGTTTTGACGACTGTTTTCCCGGCCGTTTTCCCGGCCGCCCCTCCCGGCCGACGACGCCGGCGATCACAAAAATGATAATCAGCCCCTGAATCACATCCACGATGGAATACGGCACATTGGTCATACGCTGCATACCGGCGCCGCCCACCAGAAGGATAGCGAAAAAAACGGAAGCCGCCGCTATGCCATAAGGGTTCAGCGCGCCCAGCAGCGCCACCACCGTGGCGATATCGCCGTAGCTGCCGGCCATATTCTCCATCAGGCGATATTGCAGGCCAAAAGTCTCAATCCAGCCGGCGACGCCCGCCGCCCCGCCGGAAATAAACATGGTCAGCAGGACAACGCGCCTCACGTTGACGCCCCCATAAGTGGCGACCCGCTCCCCCTGGCCGATGAGGTTGATCCGGCAGCCGACGGCGGAGCGCCAAAGCAGCGCCGTCAGAATCAGCGCCACAACCATGATGATCAGCCCGTAATTCGCCCGCAGGCCGGGAAAAATCTGCCGCAGCCGGATCCCCTCGGGCAGCAAGGCCGACTGAGGCAGCTGCCCCGCCGGATCCATCATCGGCCCGTACACCAGGAATTTCAGGAAATAATTGGCGATATAGTTCAGCATTAAGGTCGTGATAACCTCATTGGCGTGAAATTTGACCTTCAACAAGCCCGCCAAAAGCGCCCAACCGCCGCCGGCGGCGGCCGCCGCCAAAATGGTGAGGGGGGCCAGGAGCGCCGGCGGCAGCTTCACATACAAGCCTACGGCGGTCGCGGCGATGGCGCCCAGCAAAAACTGCCCCCCCGCGCCGATATTCCAAAGCTGCGCCCTGTAGGCCACAGAGACGCCCAGCCCCATGATCATCACGGGCACCAGCTTGACAAACAATTCCGATACCCGCTGCCGGGAGCTAAAAGCGCCGAATACCAACGCCCTATAAGCCTCCAGCGGATTATTGCCGGAGAGCAGCATCAAGACGGCGCCGATCAGGAGGGCGGCGGCCACCATGACCACCGCGCCGACAATCTTACCCCGGGTTTTCCCCAAGCTAATCCTCATCGGCCATACCCTCCCGCCGCTCGCCTGACGCCTTCTGCCGGTCGCCTGACGCCTCTCGCCTTTCGCCCGGCGCCTTCTGCCTCGCGCCTGGCGCCTCTGGCCCTTCGCCTGGCGCCTTCTGCCGCTCGCCCATCATCAGCCGGCCGATCCGATAAGGATCGGCGCCCCGCTCCAGCACGCCCATCAACTCGCCGCCATAAATAACGGCGATCCGGTCGGACAATTGCAGGATTTCCTCCAGATCCGCGGACACAACCAACACAGCGGCGCCCCGATTTCGCGCGTTGAGTAATTTTTGGCGCACATATTCCGCCGCGCCCACATCCAAGCCGCGGGTAGGCTGATTAGCTATCAGCACCGCCGGCTCGCTCTCAATTTCCCTCGCCAATATGACCTTCTGCTGATTGCCGCCCGAAAGGGAGCGGGCCGTATCGTTTCCGGAATTGGCCTTGATCTGATAGGCGGCCTGGATCTGCTCCCAATGCCGCTCCACAGCTTTCTGCCTCAGCAAGCCATATTTCGCGTAAGGCACTTGGCCAAAGCTTTTCAACACCAAATTCATTTTCAGGTTCCAATTCAGGGCCAGCCCTGTCGTATGCCGATCCTCCGGTATATAGGAGACACCCCGGGAAATATAGTCGACGGGCGGACGGTTGGTTATATCCTCGCCGTTCAGCCGGATCTCGCCCCCCGTCGACGTCCGCAAACCCGTCAGCGCCTCGCAAAGCTCGCTTTGGCCATTGCCGTCCACGCCGGCCAGGCCGACGATCTCCCCTTCCCGGATATCCAGGGAAAAATCCTTCAGCGCCGGCAGGCCCTTGCTGTCGCTGACCCGCAGCTTTCGGACGACATACCGCGCCTCCCCCGGCGCCCTGGTATTTTCCCGAAACTGAAACAAAACATCCCGGCCAACCATCATCCTGGTCAGGGCATCCTTGGTCACACCCGGATCCACAGGTATCGCGCCGATCATCTTGCCGCCCCGCAGCACAGTGACCTCATCGACTATCGCGATAATTTCCTCCAGCTTGTGGGTGATGAGGACAATAGATTTGCCGTCGTCCCGCATTTGGCGCAGGGTATCAAAAAACAGGTTGGTCTCCTGGG